>JBOGYN010000070.1:0-8213 GCA_050696855.1 Solirubrobacteraceae bacterium
AGGCACGACAGTTGATGAGCTACCTCGGTCTGGTCCCGTCCGAGGACACCAGTGGCACCAAGCGCCGGCAGGGCGCGATCACGAAGACCGGGTCACGACACGCCCGCCGGCTGCTGGTCGAGGCCGCCTGGCACTACCGCCGCCCGCCGGCGAAGGGCCAGACGCTGCAACGCCGCCAAGCCGGGCAACCCGCGCATGTGATCGAGATCTCCTGGCAAGCACAACGCCGGCTACACCGCGTCTGGCAGCGTCTCGCCGAGCAGCGCGGGAAGCGCCGCACGATCGTCGCGGTCGCCGTCGCCCGTGAACTCAGCGGCTTTTGCTGGGCGCTCGCGAACACCGACTGACCTAGTCGCCCGCCCACGCCACGTCGGTTGAAGAGGTGGCAGGAGCACCTGGCCACTACGTGCGAGAGCATCCGCGATCTAAGCATGAGCAGCCTAAATCCGGGCCACGCTCGATCTTAGACAGCCGGGCTCTCACGACGAAAACCGGTCCTGCGGACACGAGGAGCCAAACCCGTGCACCCGCGCATAAGAGTCTGACCGCGCGTCGCGCAACCAGCCAGACCTGCCGCCCCTTCAACCGACAAGATGCCCGCCCGAGCGCGGGCATTTGGCGGTGAGGCCTTGACAACCGGGCCTCCATAAGAGCTTAGTGCGCGCTCTCGTCCAGCGGGTCAGCCGCGCCTCGGTGACCGTGGCCGGCGAGCGGGTGGTAGAGATCGGCCCGGGACTGCTGGTGCTGCTTGGCGTCCACGAACGCGACACCGCTCAGGAGGCCGACTGGCTGGCCGCCAAGGTCAGGTCCCTGCGCGTCTTCGCCGCCGCCGACGGGCGCATGAACGAGCCCCTCGGCGAGCGTGAGGTGCTGTGCGTAAGCCAGTTCACCCTGTATGCAGACGTTCGGCGCGGCAACCGTCCCAGCTACGTACGGGCCGCCCGTCCTGAGCTCGCCGAGCCGCTCTACGAGCACTTCTGCGCCCTCCTGAACGCGCGCCGCGGCGTGTTCGGCGCCCACATGCAGGTGGACCTGGTCAACGACGGGCCGGTGACTCTGCTGCTGGAAAGCCGATAATTGCCCGTGTGGGCGGTTACCGGTACCTGTTCTCGCAGCTGGTCCGGCGAGAGCTGCGGCGGAAGTACAAGGGCTCTTCGCTCGGGGTTCTCTGGTATCTGATCAACCCGCTGGTGCTGATGGGTGCCTACACGCTGATGTTCGGGCACGTGTTCAAGCTCCAGCACTTCCCTGATTTTCCGGTCTTCCTGATGATCGGCCTGATGGCGTGGACGTTCTTTGCCCAGTCGCTGCTCGCGGCCGCCGACTCGCTGATCGACCAGGGCGGCATCGTGCGCCGGGCGCGCTTTCCGCGGGAGACGATTCCCGCCGCCGCGGTGACCGTCCAGCTGGTCACCTTCGCGGCCATCCTGATCGTGCTCATCCCGGTCAGCCTCGCCCTGCGCGGCACCAATGCGCCGGCCACGCTGCTGCTCCTGCCGGTCCTGGTCGCGCTGCTGTTCGCTTTTGTCCTGGGGTGCGCGCTGATCGTCGCCGTGCTGCACGCCTACTACCGCGACGTCGCCCCGATCCTGACTGCTGCCCTGCTGCCCTGGTTCTTTCTCACCCCGATCTTCTACCAGCCCGACCGATCGATCCATTACGTCGAGCAGCATCCCGCAGTGGCCACTCTGCTCAACTGGTTTAACCCGATGGCGCCCTTCATCCGGGGCCTGCGCGATGTCCTCTACTACGGGACTGCGCCCGACCTGGGCCGCCTGCTCTACATGGCCGCGGCCGCCGGGCTCGCCCTGACGGTGGGTAACGCCGTCTTCCGGCGCCTGGAAGGCGAGCTGGCGGTGGTGTTGTGAGCGGCGCGCCGGCCCCCGGGGAGATCGTGCTGCGCGGTGCCACGCGCTCGTTCAGCGTGCGCGCCGACAACGCCCGCACGCTCAAGGGCCTGCTGCTCGGGCGGCGGGTGGCCGGGCCGGCGCCCGTTCCGGCCCTGGCCGGGGTCGATCTGCACGTCGAGCCCGGGGAGCGCTTGGGGCTGGTGGGCCGCAACGGTGCGGGCAAGACCTCGACCCTGCGGGTGCTGGCCGGGATCGTCCCGCTCCAGTCCGGCGAGGTGGCCTGCGGGGGCACGGTGGTCAGCCTGCTTGAGTTCGCCGCCGGCTTCTCTCGTGACTTCTCCGGACGCGAGAACATCTACCTCCAGGGCGCGCTGCACGGACTGGACCGCGCGGGCGTCGAGGCCCGCCTGGATGAGATCATCGCCTTCTCCGAGCTCGATGCCTTTATCGACATCCCGGTGCGCACCTATTCGACGGGCATGTTCGTACGCCTCGGCTTCTCGATCGTCGCCCACCTGCAATCCGATGTCCTCCTCATCGACGAGGTACTGGCGGTCGGCGACGAGGCCTTCCAGCAGAAGTGTCTGCGCCGAATCGGCGAGCGCATCGCCGCCGGAACGACGGTCGTCCTGGTCTCCCATGATGCCGCCGCGATCGAGCGCGTGTGCGAGCGTGTGGTCGTGCTCGACGCCGGCCGGATCATGTTCGACGGTGCGACCGACGAGGCCCTGTCCTTCTATCGCCGCCTGATCGGCACCGAGCACCGGGCGCTCTTATAGGTCTCATGACCGAGCCCGAAGACGCGATCGAGGTGGCCCGAGCGGCGCTCGCCGCCCAGCGCGCTGCCGGAGTCTACGGCGAGGGCGGCGGCGGTCCGACCGAGGCCACCCGCACCGGCCCCACACCTCCGACGTCAGCCGGCACCCGTCGCAAGCTGCTCGAGTGGGCGTTCGTCGAACCCGAGGCCCGGGTCCTGCGCTCCACGCGCCGGTACGGTGCGCCGATCACGGCGGTCAAGCGCCTGTTGCTGCGGGCACTGGCCCAGTACCACGGCGACTTGGTCGCCAACCAGACTCGCTTCAACCTGACGCTATTGGCTCACCTCGACCGTCTGGAGGAGCGGATCGAGACGCTCGAGCGCGACGACGGTCGGCCCCCGGCGTGATCGTCCATCAGATCCTGTCCGGCGCGGGCCCCCGGGACGCCATCACGATGGAGGCCCGGGCCTTTCGCCGGCGCTTCCGCGCTTGGGGGTGGGGCGGCAGCGATGTGGCGGCGCGCATCGCCCCCGGTCTCGGGGCAGAATTCTCGGCGCTGGCCGTGCTGGAAGCGGCGCCGTCGGATCTCCTGCTCCTGCACCACTCGGCCAGCACTCCCGGCCTCTCCGAGCTGCTCGCCCGGCCCAACCGCAAGCTCCTGCTCTACCACAACGTCACCCCGGCGCTGTGGCTGTGGGACGAGGCCCCGGTCGTCGCCGCGCACTGCGCGCTCGGGCGCGAGCAGCTTCCCGAGCTGGTCACAGCCAGTCACGTCGCCGCTGCCGACTCGGCCTTCAACGCCGCCGAACTCGCCGCGCTGGGGGCCCGGCGCACCGAGGTCATACCCCTGCTCATCGATGTCGAGCGGCTCGGGCCGCCACGGCCCGCGCGTTCGACCCCCGCCCCCGGTCCAACCGTGCTGTTCGTGGGGCGGCTGTCCCCGCACAAGCGCCAAGACCGAGTGATCGAGGCCTTCGCCCTCTACCGTCGTGTGCGGGCGCCAGAGGCGCGGCTGATTTTGGTCGGCGAGCCGTTGACCGACGCCTATGCCGATTCACTGCGGGTCCGAGCCGCGCGCCTGGCCCCCGGGGCGGTGAGCGTCGAGAGCGGGCTCAACGCGACCGAGCTCGGAGATCGCTACCGCGCCGCCGACGTGTTTCTCTGTCTCTCCGAGCACGAGGGGTTCTGCATTCCGCTGCTCGAGGCCATGCACTTCGGCCTGCCCGTCATCGCCCGGGCCACGGGAGCAGTGCCCGAGGTGGCCGGAGACGCCGCGCTGCTGTTGACCGATGAGGACCCGGCGCTGGTCTCCGAGCTCATCCATCTCGCCGTCACCGACTCGGAGCTGCGCTCAGAGCTCGCGCGCCGCGGGCGGGCCCGGCTCGCCCATTACGCGCCCGAGCTCGTGGCCGAGCAGCTGCGAGCGACGGTGCTGGCCGCCGGCAACGGGAGTTCCTAGATGGCGGTCTCGACGCGGGCGACTACCGTCCGCCGAAGCGTTCGGCGCCCGACCGGCTGGTCGCCGGCGCGAACGGGCGCGGTCACGATCGCGATCGTGCTGGTGGCCGGCCTGCTGGTCGCACGCACGCCCTCCCCGCAGCTCGCTCCCTTTCCTTCCGCCGCCCGCGGCGTCCTGGCCGGTCTCGTGCTCTTCCTGATCTGCGGCGACGCGGTCGCGGTGGCGCTGGTGCCGCGCGACTGGGGGGCACCGGGGCGGATGCTCGCCCTCCCGGTTGGTGCCGCGCTCAGCGGGCTGGGGCTGACTGTGTTCGGGCTCGCCACCGTCTCGCTCCAGGTCAGCCTGTGGCTGGTGCTGGCCGCTGGGGTCGCGGCCAGCGTGGTCGTGCGGACCCGCGCTCGCCGGGCGGCGGCAGCTGACGACGCCGTCGGCGCGGCCGACCGGGCGGAGCTGTGGAGCCGGGCGGCGTGGCTGGCGGTCGCGGTGGTGCTCGTGATCGTGGCCCTGGCGCCGGCCTGGCGTCACGGCCTGACCACGATCTACGGCCAGAACCCCGACTCCCATCAGGTGGCCGGTATCGCCGTCCTCTTTCAGCACACCTCTCCGACCGGGACCGACACGGCGCTCCCGATCGACACCGTCCCCTCCGCCTGGCGCTTTCGCTATCCGATCTTCTATCCGCTCGCCGCCGCCGCGGACCTGGGCCACCTGGATCCGATCACGGCCTTTCCGGCTCTGGCCGGGCTCCTGCTGGTCTGCTTGGCGCTCGGGTTCGGCGCCTTCGCGGTGCTCTGCCTGCGCGCGCCGCCGTGGGCGGGGCCGGTGATCGCGGCGGCCGTCGGCCTCTCTGTGAGCACGCTGCACATGGTCTGGCACCCGTATTGGAACCAGCTCTGGGGGTTGGCCGTCTTCCCCTGGGCGCTGCTGTTCGGATGGCGGCTGGTGTTGGACGGTGGCCGCGGGAGGGCGGCTCTGTTCGCGCTCATGCTGCTGGCGCTCGGGCTCGCCTATCCCCTCGCCCTGCCCTACCCGGTCCTGATCATCGGGGCGCTGGCCATCGCCCACGAGCGCTACCGGCTGGCGCCCCGGTTGCTGCGCTCGCGCTCTTGGGCGGTGGGCGTCCTCGCCGTGCTCGTGCTCGCGCCCGCGGTGGTGGGGGCCGCGATCAAGCTCGGCCAGGGGGTCGCGCAGCTGTTCTCCTCCCGTGGCGGGCTGTGGGGCGGGGACATCGTCCATAACGTGGCGCCGGGAAGCTTCGTCGGCACCGGCGGCGGCCTCGTGCCCGCGCTCCTCGTGCTGGCTGCGGCAGCGCTCACGCTGACCGCGCTGCCTCGGCGCAGCGCGGTCGCGCTCGGCGCCTCGCTGGCCGTGCTGTGCCTGCTCGATCTCCGCTTTCGCCTCGACCGCCAAGGCGCCTACATGGACTTCAAGCACCTCTCCTTCGTCGGCGCGCTCGTCCTCACCCTGGCCGCCACCGGGGTCGCGCGGCTCCTGGCCAGCCGTGCGGGCCGGGCGGTTGCCGCCGGCGCCGTGCTCGCCCTGGTCTGGGCGGGGGCTGCGCTGACCCAGGGCCACCGCGAGATGCTGGCCAGCCAGACCCAGGTCGATCCCGAGCTCTTCCAGGTCCGCCAATGGGCGCGGGCACTCCCGGCCGGAACGAGCGTCCGGGTCGACGTGCCGCCGTCGGGGCTGCAGCTATGGGCGGTCTACATGCTCAGCTCGCACCCGGTCGACGCGTCCTCGCCGCTCCTCTACACCACCTACGCCCACGCGGTCTACGGGCTGCGCGCCGACTTCTCGCTCAGCCTCCGCTACGCGCGGAGCTCGTCGGGTCAGGTCGCGCCGGCACCCCGCCCTTTGCTCGCCGTCGGCCGGCCGGCGCGCCGCAACGACGAGTTCCAGCTCTGGAGGATCGGCTGGCCGGCGCGGCTGCGCTCGATTCCGAGCACCGCGTCGCGAACTCTGGTCGAGCCCTAACGGTGGGCGTGCCCGTTGCCATTCATGGGGAGGCCGTCGTGGTGACGCGTCTCGCTGTAGACCCGCGAGAGGAAGGCCGGGTTGCCGATCAGGTAGCGCCGCCACATCCGATGGGGCTCGAGCGCGAGGCGGAAGATCCACTCCAGCCCGTGATCGGTCAGCCACCGGGGCGCGCGGGGCACATGGCCTGAGACGTAGTCGAACAGGGCCCCGACCGTCCATACCACCGCGCCGCCCAGCTGGTCGGCGTAGCGATCGACCCACAGCTCCTGCTTGGGGGTGCCCATGCCCACCAGGACAATGTTGGGCGCGCGCTCGACGATGTCCTCGATCACCCGCTCGTTGTGGGGCGAGCCAAGCGCGAAGTACCCGTGGTGGGTGCCGACGATCTCGAGCTTCGGGTACCAGCCCGCGAGCCGGTCGGCGGCCTCGCGGGCCACCGGTGGCTCGGAGCCGAGCAGGTAGACCGATTGCCCGGACAGCTCGCACAGTGCGGCCAGCCCCCAGATCCAGTCCGCGCCGGTGATCCGGTGCGGTACGTCGAGGTGCAGGGCCCGCGCCGCCAGGCGCACCCCATAGCCGTCGCAGTAGACGAGGTCGGCCCGACGCAGCGCGTCGCGCAAACCCGGCGTGGTGTGGCTCTGATTGACGACGTGCGCGTTGACGTACATGATGCGCCGGGCCTGGCGCATGGCCGCCCATCCGGTGACCGTCTCGAGCAGATCGGTCGGCGGCGCGAGATCGATCGGGATGTCAAAGATCGACGAGGCGGCCCGTGGTGATGCGGCCGCGGGCTTCAGCTCGCTGCCGCTCTGCTGCTCGCGAATCGCCCTCGCGGTCACCTCGCGCCGATACTAGTGGTTCAGGATGGGCCACCGGTCCGAATCCCGGGGCGCTGAACCCGCTTTGCGCTCGCCGGCAGCAGAATGCCCGAGATGGCGCCGATCATGATCGATGCGCGCGATGCCCAGGCCGCGCAGCTGCGCGGCTGGGGGCGCTACACCCGCCACCTGGTCGCCGCGCTGGCCGCCGGCACGGCCGGCGAACTCGACGTGGTGGCGGTACGACGGGGAGGGCCCGGGCCCGAGATCGTGTTCGAGCAGCTGGGGCTGCCCGTGCTGCTCCGGCGTCGCCGGGCGGCCCTCGTCCACGCTCCCAACTGCTTCCTGCCTCTGATCCGCCCGTGTCCGGGCGTCGTCACGATCCACGACCTCGCCTTCGAGGCCTGGCCCGAGGACTTCGCCCCCCGGACCCGGGTCAAGTTCCAGGTCATCACCCGTCTGGCGGCCCGCTCGGCGCAGCGGATCATCTGTCCTTCGCAGGCGACCGCCGAGGACCTCGCCGCCCGGTACGGGATCGACCGCGCCAAGGTCCGCGTGATTCCCGGCGCCGCTTCCCTGGCCCACGTCGGTGCCGGCCCGGGAGCACCGGACTTCCCGGGTGCAGGCGACCCCTACGTCATCGCCGTCGGCGATCTGCGGCGCAAGAAGAACCTGGCCGCGCTGGTCAGCGCCTTCGTCGCGGCCCGGCGCGCCGATGGACTGCCCCACCGGCTGGTTCTGGCCGGGGTGGACAGCGGCGAGGGGGAGCGGCTGCGCGCGCTGGCCGCCGACGCGCCGGTGCTCTTGACCGGGTACGTCGACGACGCCCGGCTCGACACGCTGATCGCCGGCGCTGACCTGCTCGTGCACCCGAGCCTGTACGAGGGCTTCGGCCTCGTGCTGCTCGAAGCGATGGCCCGCTCCACGCCGGTGCTGGCGGCACGGGCGACCGCGTTGCCCGAGACCGCGGGGGCGGCCGCCGCCTACTTCGAGCCCGATGACCCGGCGGACCTCGCGCGCCAACTGCAGCGGTTGCTCGGGGACCCCGCCCGCCGGTCCGAGCTCGCCGTCGCCGGCCTCGCCCGGGCGGCACAGTTCTCCTGGGAGCGCACCGCGCGGGCCACCGCCGACGTCTACCGCGAGCTGCTGTGAGCCCCGGCGGAGACAACGAAACTGACCCCCCGCTGGCCGGGAGGCGGTCGCGTGACCCTGACCTCCCTGAGAAGCGAGGTTCAGGGCGCGAACCGGCGTCCGCCAGCGGTCTTGCGCACGAGCAAGCGGTCAGGCTGGACACGTGGGCGCTGTTCCTCACCGTCACAACTTCGGGCCAAACCGCATACAGCCGGCC
>JBOGYN010000071.1:0-4519 GCA_050696855.1 Solirubrobacteraceae bacterium
CGCCGCGCCGTCCCGATGGCGTTCGTCGTCCGCCGCGAACTCATGACTCACAAGCAAAGGACGAACCGCGACGGCCCCGACCTCGTCTTCTGGCGCACCAAGACCGAGGCGTTCTTCGCCTCCACGATCCGTGCCCGCGCCAACAAGGCTTGGACCCAAGCCGGCCTCGAGCCGATCACGCCGCACGAGGCGCGCCACTGCGCGATCTCCTACTTCATCGCTGCCGGTCTCGACTGGAAGCAGATCTCCACCTGGGCCGGACACGGCGACGTGAGACAAACCTGGAACCGCTACGGGCACCTCGTCCCCGGCGGTGAAGAACAAGCGAGAGAGCGCCTGGACGCCTACCTAAACCCTCCTAAGCCGATACCGACTGTGGCGCAGACTGTGGCGCACGACCCCCAGAACGACGAAACCCCCGTCAACACGGGGGTTCTGAAGTACCGCTACCGGGATTCGAACCCGGGTTTCCGCCGTGAGAGGGCGGCGTCCTAGTCCCCTGGACGATAGCGGCGGGTGTGTTGCAGGGATTTTGTGCCCTGCCGAGCGCCCGCGAATCGGTCATTAGGCGATGAGCCGGATCCGACCCGTAGACGCTGGATCAGAGGGTAGCGCGGAGCGAGACCACTTGGCCCGATGGCGCTTGCCGGAGTTGACGCCGGACGACGACCATCTGATGATCGCGCTCCTGCGCGACGACAGGTTCACATCGGTCCGGGTGGGCCTGATAGCGTCACACCGTTTTCCGGAGCCAACTTGTCCGAGCATCACGCTGACAGCACCTCAAAACCCGGTCTGACGCGGCGGCGGCTGCTGGTCAGCGGCGCCAATGCGATCGCCGGCGCGACCCTGGCCGGCCAGATCGGGTCGCTGCCAGCCTGGGCCCGTCCGGCCCGCGCCAGCCCCGACGCCCAGCCTAGTCAGGCCCAGGCGCTCGCTGTCCTCGGGCGCTCCGGGCTGCGCCATCCCGATTCGCTGCCTGCGACCGCACTCGCCGTGGGCACCGACACGCTGCCGGCGATCGAGCACGTGGTCGTGCTGATGCTGGAGAACCACTCCTACGACAACTTCCTCGGCATGCTCGGGCGCGGTGCCAGCGAGACGGTGCGTGGGGACGGCTTCACGCTCGCTTCCGACGGCCGTCCGACGGCTAGCAACCCGTATCCCGACGGGCGCCCGCTGCGAGCCTTCCGCATGCCCACCACTTGCCAGCCCCACGGTGTCCCCAGCCAGGAGTGGGAGCAGTCCCACATCCAGTACGCGGGCGGGCGCAACGATGGCTTCGTGATCTCCAACAGCGGACCGGTGGCGATGGGCTACTGGACCCGTGAGGACCTGCCCTTCACCTATGACCTGGCCACGCAGTTCCCGATCGGCGACCGCTGGTTTGCCAGTGCGCTGGCCCAAACCGATCCCAACCGGCGCTTCTTGATCGCCGCCACCGCCAACGGCATGACCGACGACATCGGCGGCTCGCCCGGCAACCTGATACCCGACGCTTCGCTGGGCATGCCGGCCAACGGAACGATCTTCGAGCGGTTGACCGCCGCCGGGATCAGCTGGGTGGACTACTGCTTCAGCTTCCCCACTGGGGCCACGATGGAGCTCTATCCGACCAACGACGGCCCCTACTCCGCGACCAATGTCAAGTCGATCAGTCAGTTCTATAGCGATGCCGCGGCGGGGACGCTACCGAGCTTCAGCCTCCTCGATCCCGACTACAACACTCAATCCCAGGAGGATCCCCAGAACATCGTCCTCGGCGAGTCGCTGCTGGCCCAGGTCGTGCACGCGCTGGGGAACTCGCCCGCCTGGCCCCGGACACTGCTGATCGTCACCTATGACGAGCATGGCGGCTACTACGACCACGTCCCCCCACCGCCGGCCCTGGCCCCTGATTCGATCGCGCCCCAGGTACAGCCGGGTGAATCCAGCTACGACGGCTTCGCGCGCTACGGCTTCCGCGTTCCGGCCGTGGTGGTCGGACCCTACGCCAAACCCAACCACGTCAGCCATGTGGTGTACGACCACACGTCGATCCTGGCCTTCATCGAACGCAAGTGGAACCTGCCGGCGATGACCTACCGGGACGCCAACGCCAACGACCTCACCGACTTACTCGACCTCGGCGCCCTCGCCGCCGGGACCCTGACCTTTCCCGAACTGCCCGTGCTCGCGGCGTCGGGCGAGACCGCTGCCACCCGCGCCTGCTCGACCACCGGCCCGGGCCAGATCCCGCCGCCCCGGCCGTCGCCCGGCGCCTCACCTGCGCCGCGGCGCCTGCCGCCGATCCGAGTGCAACTGCGCAACCTCGGCACGCCCCGTCCTCTGCACGGACTTCTGCTCGAGCTGCGCACGACGCACGGGACCCTGCACGAGCTCGAGGTCGAGCTTCACCACCGTGGTCACCGCGTCGCTCACCACCACCTGGCCTGGCTGGCCCACGCCGAGCGACGCGTCGTGCTCCGCCTGCGCCGCCGCGCTCCGGCCGCGGGGCGCTACATGATCGTCGTGCGCCACCAGCACCGGACGCTGCTGCGGCGCTCGATCCGCGTGCGCTGAGAAACCCCACAGTTGCTAACTTGCACCCAGCCAGCGGCTGTGGTGAAACTGGTATACACGCGGCGTTCAGGTCGCCGTGCCCTCACGGGCGTGGAGGTTCGAATCCTCTCAGCCGCACTCAGGTATTCCTGGTGCCCCAACTAGAGCCAGCCGTGCTCCTCGGCTCGCTGGATTGCCTCGGCGCGGTTGCGGGCGTCGAGCTTCTGCATCACCGAGGATAGGTGGTTGCGGACGGTGCCCGGGGACAGGAACAGCGCTGCGGCCAGATCGGCGACCGTGGCGTGCTGGCGGGAGGCGGCCAGGACTTCGTGCTCGCGCCGAGTCAGTGGGGATTGGCCCTGGGAGAGGGCGTCCGCGGCGAGGCCCGGATCGACGATCCGCTCACCCGCCATGGCCCGGCGGATCGCGCTCGCGAGCTCGCTGGCCGGCGCATCCTTGAGGAGGAAGCCCGCCGCCCCGCCCTCCATCGCCCGACGCAGGTAGCCCGGGCGGCCAAAAGTGGTCAGGATCAACACCCGGCAGGCAGGGAGCTCGCGGCGCAGCTCCTCGGCCGCTTCGAGTCCGGTCGCCCCCGGCATCTCAATGTCCAGCAGCGCGACATCAGGTACCGCCGCCTGGGCTGCCGCGGTGACCTCGTCCCCCCGCGGGACCTGAGCCACAACCTCGATGTCGGACTCCAGCGCGAGCAGGCTGGCCAGGGCCCCGCGGACCATGCCCTGATCCTCGGCGATCAATACCCGGATCACGCCTGACCCGCGGTGACCGGCACCGAGACGGCGAGCCGGAATCCGCCGCCCACCGCCGGACCGGCCTCGATCTCTCCGCGCAGAGCCTGCGCCCGCTCGGCGAGCCCGGCCAGCCCGTGGCCGCTGCCGTTGCAGGCCAGGCCGCCGGCGCCGTCATCGACCACCTCCACCGCCGCCGAGCCGAGGTGCGCGCTGACCCGCATCGTGCATCGGCGGGCGTGGCTGTGGCGGATCACGTTGGTCGCGCCCTCGCGTACCGCCCAGGCGAGGACCGCCTCGACCTCGGGCGCGAACGTCACCGCCGGCCGTTCGACCTCGGCCTCGATCCCCGCCGTGGAGAGCGCCATCCGCGCCCCGGCGAGCTCGCCGTCGAGCGTCGGCTGGTGATAGCCGCTGACTGCTTGGCGTACCTCACCCAACGCCTGGCGCGCGACCGCCGCTACCTCTCCCATCTCGACCGCCGCCTGCTCGGGCTGACCGGGGAGCAGCCGACCGGCCAGCTCGGCCTTGAGCGCGACCACGGACAGGGTGTGGCCGAGGAGGTCGTGTAGATCGCGGGCGAAGCGCTCTCGTTCAGCGGCCACGGCGACGTCGGCCAGCTCCGCACGAGCCTCCATCAGCTCCACGTTGCGCGCCCGCAGATCGCGCATCAGGACCATGAGCAGACCGACGCCGAGCGTGCTCGCCCCCGCTCCGATCGCGGTTGAGGGCGCGCCGCCGAGGACCGAAGCGCCCGCCGCCGCGGCCGTGCATCCGAGGACGGCCGCGAAGGTCAGGGCGGGCGGGCCCACGAGCACCATGCAGGCGGCGCAGTAGGTGAACAGGAAGGCCCACCCGGGGCGGTCGACGAGGGTCAGCGCGCCCGCGTCAAGCACCAGGATCGTCACGAGGACGAACGGCAGCAGCGGACGCTGCTCGGCGAAGGAGATCAGCACCAGCCACACGTAGATGGCCACGAACACCGCCGCGCCCGCGATCGCGGCCAGATGCTGGACCTCCGGCCCCCGGTTCTGAATCGCGTCGATGAGCGGAAAGACAATGAACGCCAGCCAGACAACCGCGGCTCCAATCCGGGTCTTGACCCGCGGCTGGGAGCGCAGCCACGGAAGACTCACGCCGGCGACCACTCGCCGGCGTGACCTTCCTGTCGCATGCTCAGGCCGGCTGGGGCTCTCGCCCGACTTGACGCCGTGCGGCCCCGAGCTTTGCTC
>JBOGYN010000072.1:0-19668 GCA_050696855.1 Solirubrobacteraceae bacterium
CCCGAAGGGGGCGCCGAACCCGAAGGGGGCGCGGAACCCGACGCCGGCCCGAGCTTGACCCCGGCGGCGCCGGCCAGAGCCCGCACGGCACTTTGCGCGGTCGTGGCCAGGGCGCCGCTGTTGGCGCCGGGGGG
This sequence comes from Solirubrobacteraceae bacterium, assembly GCA_050696855.1. Taxonomy (GTDB): domain Bacteria; phylum Actinomycetota; class Thermoleophilia; order Solirubrobacterales; family Solirubrobacteraceae; genus Palsa-465. The sequence goes on from JBOGYN010000072.1 coordinate 135, forward strand.
CACCTTGGACAGCTCCCGGTAGACGGCCGCGGTCGGGTGCCCGGGCCAGTTGAAGCCGTACCCGTTGGGCATTACCACGAGCAGGCGCTGGCGGAAGATCGAGGAGAGTTCGAGTCCCAGAAAACGCGCGTAAAGCGCCGGCTTGCGCCACAGCGCGGTGATCGAGCCGAGGTCGTACTCGCTGCCGACGATCGCCACGCGAATCCCGAACCCGGCGCGGTTGGCGGCCCGCACCAGGCCCACCAGTCGACGCTCAGCGATGCCGGGCGCCGGAGCGGGGGTGGCGGCCGGAGTCTGGGAGGCAAGGAACACCTGATTGGTCTGCAGGTAGTCACTGGCCGGGTCCCCGTCGGCGCGCGCGGTGCCAGCGAAGATCGTGCCCGCCAGGGCCAGCGCCAGCGCCAGCGCCGCCGCCAGAGCGAGCCCGAAGGCTCGCCGGGTCATCCGCCCGTCCAGCAGCAGCGCGTTCGCCGCCTGCACTCTCATCGGGTGACAGTGTCCCGCAGATCAGCCACCGCGTCCATCGCCGTCGTCGAGAGCGCCATCGTCCAGACCGCCATCGTCCAGACCACCATCGCCCAGAGCGCCATCGCCCAGACCGTCATCGTCAAGACCGTCATCGCCCAGACCGTCATCGCTTTTACGGTACCGACCGACAGCTGAGACCATGACGGCGATGACGCGCCTCGAGATCGAGACCCCGCGGGGACCGGCCCGGGTCCGGCTGGAGCGTGTCCGCGGGGCCCGCGGCGCGGTGCTGCTTGGGCACGGCGCGGGGGGCGGCGTCGACGCCGCCGACCTGCAGGCGGCCGGCCAGGCGGCTCAGCGGCAACGGTTCTCGGTCGCGCTGGTGGAGCAGCCCTACCGGGTCGCCGGGCGCCGCTCCCCGGCCCCGGCCGCGCACCTCGACGTGGCCTGGCTGGAGGTGGTGGCCCGGCTTCGGGCGCGTGAACTGCGCCGGCTGCCGTTGATCTTCGGCGGGCGCTCGATGGGCGCTCGGGTCGCCTGCCGCACTGCCACCGCCGGGGGTGCGGCGGCCGTCCTGTGCCTGGCTTTTCCGCTGCTGCCGCCGCGCCGGGCCACGGCCACCAAGCCGCCGGTCAGCCGACTGGACGAGCTGGACGCGACGGGCGTCCCGACGCTCGTGGTTCAGGGCTCGCGGGACAGCTTCGGAATGCCTCCGCCCGGTGCCGGCCGCCTAGTGGTTGCGGTGGCCGGCGACCACAGCCTCCGTACCGATCTCGCCACCGTGGGGGCGGCGGTGGACGAGTGGCTCGGCGGGCTCGCCGTCGACCTCTGAAACCGGTGCGGCGGGACCCTCGACACCTGAAACCCGCGGCGGGACAAGAAAAGACTGGGGGGAACCGGCGGGCGGGCGATACCCACTCGGGGAACGTGCCAGAACCCCCCGCGTACAGCCTCGTCCGCGCTGCGCCCGGGCTGAAACCGGTTGCGCAAAACTCAACGCTTTGTCGCCAAAGCCTCCCCGAAAACGCCGTCCGGGGCCCTTGTGACGGGGCGCGCGAGGGGGCGGCTCGCGATCGCCGGCCGCTAGGTTTGATCCCGTGGCCGATGCCGATTTCAGTCGCCCCTCAGCGGCTCAGATCTCTGAGGCGTCACCGATCGCCGAGCCCGTCCGTGGCGGCCATCCCGACACCGAGCTGTTGGCGCTCCCGGGTCTCGAGCAGCTCCGGCGCTACATCACCGATGACGTCCCCGAAGCGCCGCTGTCGCGTCTGACCGGGATGCGCCTGGTCAGCGTAGGCGATGGGACCGCGACCTTCCGGATGCCGCTGACTCCGTGGCTGGACGGTGGCCGGGGCACCGTGCCGGCCGGCGTGCTCACGATCCCGGCGGATGCGGCCATGGCCTGCGCGGTGATGTCCCAGCTGCCGCCCTGGAAGCCGTTCACGACGTCGGAGCTTGCCCTGCGGGTGCTGCGCCCACCGTCCCCCGACGGGGCGATCCTGGCCGAGAGCCGGGTGCTTGACCCAGGCCCGCCCGTAGCGCTGTCCGAGGTGACCCTCCGCGATGAAATGGGTGCGCTGATCGCCCACGGCAGCTCGCTGTGCGTGACCTTGCCGGCCGTCTCGCCCCACGCCGACACCGCCCCGCTCCAGTATCCCGGGGAATCCGACACCCCGGATCCGTGGCAGCGCCCCCTCGCCATCCCAACCGGCGCCCAGCCCGCGCTGCACACGTTCACGGGCCTCGGCGTCGAGTCCGCCCAGGACGGCGCAGCGACGCTGACCCTCCCAGCCAGCGCCTGGTTCTGCGCACCGCCGGCGGGACGCGTTCAGGGCGGGATCGTGGCGTTGCTGGCCGACGCGACGATCTCATCCGCGGTGGCCACCAAGGTTCCGGCCGGGACCGAGTTCACACCGCTCGAGCTCAAGCTCAACCTGCTGCGCCCCCTGGTCAGCGACGGGCGCCCCGCCCGGGCCGATGCCCGCGTCGTGCACGCGGGGCGCCGGATCGCAGTGTCGACCGCCGAGGTCACTGACGCGGACGGGCGCACGATCGCGATCGCCAGCGGTTCAGGTCTCCTGGGAACCCCCACGTGAGGTGGGTGTCGCGCGGGCCGCTCGTGGCCGCGCTGACGATGATCGCCATCACGACAACCGCGCTGGCCGGGTGCGGGGAGAGCACCCGCCGTTTCGGGTCCGTGCAGCGAACCGCCGCACCGGTGACCAGGCTGACCGGCGGCCCGCCCGCCCACGTGGCGGTGATCGTGATGGAGAACGAGGAGTACGCGGACATCATCGGCTCCGCCGCCACGCCGTACATCAACCGGTTGGCTTCCCGGTACGCGCTGGCCCGCTCGATGTTCGCGATCAGCCATCCTTCGCTGCCCAACTACCTGGCGCTGACCGGCGGCTCGACCTTTGGCATCACGAGCGACTGCACAGATTGCTCGGTCGGGACTCCCGGGCTCGGCGGTCAGCTGCTCGCCGCGCACATGTCGTGGAAGGCGTATATGGAGGATCTGCCGCGACCGTGCTTCGCCGGGAGTGACGCGGGCCAGTACGCCAAGAAGCACGATCCGTTCGTCTACTACCGGCCCATCGCGAGCCACCGGGCCAGCTGCGCCCACGTGGTGCCGCTGACCCAGCTGGGCACCGACGAGCGCGCCCACACCCTGCCGCGCTTTGTCTGGATCACCCCCAACCTCTGCCATGACATGCATGACTGCAGCCCGGCCACCGGCGATCGCTTCCTGTCACATCTGGTGCCGGCACTGCTCGCCGGGCTTGGTCCACGGGGGGTTCTCTTTTTGACCTGGGACGAGGGAACCAGTGACCAGGGCTGCTGCCGGCTGGCCGCCGGTGGTCACGTGGCCACGATCGTGGCCGGGCCGGGCGCGCGGGCCGGCGCTCAGCTGCGCACGCCCACCGATCACTACTCGACCCTGCAGGCAGTCGAGGATCTGCTCGGACTGTCCCGCCTGCGCGGTGCCGCTTGCCCGTGCACGCCCTCTCTGCAGCCATTGCTGGGCGGTCGAGTCCGCTCGGGCTGAATTTCCCCACGCCGATCGGCAACAAAGTAGTGTTCCGCGCCGTGGCGCGGATCTACCGACTCCTGCTGGCCGGCGTGACCGTACTGCTGGTGCTGGCCCCCGGGGCGCAGGCGGCCCGCCCGCGGCTCCCCCTCCCCCCGCTCCCGGTACCTCTGCCCGTGCCCCTGCCGCTGCCGGGCCAGCCGGATCCCGCCCCCTACGGCCAGAACGACGCCGGCGGCTTTCTCAACGTGCTGCCACCCGGTGAGGCCGGCGTCGACAACCTCCCCCAACTCGGCCTCTACCAGGCGAACGGCACGGTGCCCCCGCACTTCAACGATCAGTCGCCGCTCTACCAGAACCTCGTCTACGCCGACCCCACCCTGACCGACGCCCAGGTGCCGCAGTTCTTCAAGGACGCCACCTTCGGGGCCAAGGCCGCCGACCAGGTCAGCACCGAGAGCCCGACTCCCGGGCTGACGATCGTCCGCGACAACTACGACGTCCCGCATATCTACGGCCAGACCCGCGCCGAGCTCATGTACGGCGCCGGTTACGCGGGTGCCCAGGACCGGCTGTTCCTGATGGACGTCCTGCGCCACACCGCCGAAGCCCAGCTGGCCTCGTTCGTCGGCGGCTCGCAGTCGAACCGCAAGATGGACGAGATGCAGTGGCAGACCGCCCCCTACACCCAACAGGACCTCCAGTCCCAGATCGATGCCGCCCCCCAGGCCTACGGCGCCGCCGGCACCCAGCTCGTCTCTGATCTCGACAACTACGTCAACGGGATCAACGCCTACATCACCCAGACGCAGAATCCCCTCTACACCGCGACGCTGCTGCCGGGCGAGTACGCCGCGATCGGCAAGCTCCCCCAGCTCTGGCAGCCCACCGACGTGATCGCCGAGGCATCGCTGATCGGCGGCATCTTCGGCAAAGGAGGCGGCAACGAGCTCCACGCCGCGCTCGCTCTGCAGTCGCTCGAGCACCGGTTCGGCAACCGGAAGGGGCGCCGCGCCTTCACCGACTTCCGGGAGGCCAACGACCCCGAGGCTCCGACCACGATCCTGCATCAGAAGTTCCCTTACGAGACCACCAGCGCGTTCGCCAAGCGCGGGCTCGCCCTTCCCGATCCGGGCTCATTGAGCTTCACCTCCACCGGATCGCCGTCGGCCTCAGCCGCGTCGGCCTCAGCCGCCTCGGCCGCGACCCGCGCCCGCGGACCACTGGCTGACCTTGGGGCCCGGCTGGTCAAGGCGCTGCAGGGTCCTACCCACGCCTCCAATTGGGAGCTGGTCGCCGCACGTCACTCGGCCAACGGGCACCCGATCGCGGTGATGGGTCCTCAGGTCGGCTACTACGTGCCCCAGATTCTCATGGAAGAGGATCTGCACGGACCGGGGATCGACGCGCGCGGCGCCTCTTTCCCCGGGGTCAACCTGTATGTCGAGCTCGGCCACGGTCGTGACTATGCCTGGAGTGCCACCACTTCGACCTCGGACAACGTCGACACGTTCGCCGAGGTCCTGTGCGGAGGCGATGCCTACCACTATCTCTACAAGGGTCAGTGCTTGGCGATGCAGAAGCTCGAGCAGACCGATGCCTGGACCCCGAACCTGGACGACAAGACGCCCGCGGGATCAGAGACGCTGACCTCGTATCGGACCGTGCATGGGATCGTGATCGCGCGCGGCAAGGTGCATGGCAAGCCGGTCGCCTTCGTCTCAGCGCGTTCGACCTATTTCCACGAGGCCGACTCGGCGCTCGGCTTCTCCTATCTCAACGAGCCCGGGTATGTGCACGACCCGGCCTCCTTTCAGCAGGCCGTCTCGCACATCAATTTCCTCTTCAACTGGTCCTACGTGGACGCCAACCACATCTCCTACTACATGTCGGGCTGGCTTCCGCAGCGCGCCCCCCGCACGTCACCGGACTTCCCGATCCTCGGCACCGGTGCGTTTGACTGGCAGGGCTATGACCCGGCCACCCACACCGCCGCGTGGCTCCCCTTCGCACGCCATCCCCACATCACCGATCCCGACTATCTGGTCTCCTGGAACAACAAGCAGGCGCCGCGCTGGGCGGCGGCCGACGACCACTGGGCCTACGGTCCGATCTATCGCTCGCAGCTGATCCAGGACAGGATCAAGGCCGACATCGCCCACGGCCAGAAGATGTCCATCTCCCAGCTGGTCCAGACGATGGAGGAGCCGGCCACCGAGGACATCCGGGCCGTGAAGCTGCTTCCGACCCTGTTGCGCGCGCTCGGCAAACCACCCAGCAGCGGCCTGCGATCAGCGATCGGGGGGCTGACCGGCTGGTACGCCGCGGGTGGCCACCGTCGGGATCTCAATCAGGACGGTCACGACGAGTACACGCCGCAGATCGAACTGATGGATGCCTGGTGGCCCAAGCTGCTCACGGCCGAATTCCAACCGATGCTGGGTCCGAGCGGATTGGGCGCTGTGCAGGCCATGACCAGCTTTGGCAGCACCGATTTCGCCGACGGCTGGTGGGGCTATGTATCCAAGGATCTGCGCCGCCTGTACGGCCGGGGCCACGAGCGCGGCCGCTACAGCCAGATCTACTGCGGCAACCTCCCCCACCGCCACTTCAAGCTCGCCCAGTTGCGGCGGCGCTGCCGGACCGTGCTTCGGTCAGCCCTGGCCGCGGCGTTGAGCGTGGCGCCGCAGCAGACCTACGGCGCCGTCTGCCCCAAGGACCCCGAACCGGCCTGCAGCGATCAGAACACCTACACGTACGCCTCGGCGATCACGCTGCCGCCCTTCCCGTTCCAGAACCGGCCGACCTTCCAGCAGGTCATCACGCTCACCCAGACCCTCCCCCGCTGAGCGCGTCCTCCTCGATCGAGGCGAGGTCGAGCACGGGACCGAAGCTGATCTTGATCAGCGCCCCGCCGTCCGGGGCGTTGTTGGCCTCCACGTAGCCGTCGTGAGCCTCGGCCGCCTGGCGGACGATCGCCAGCCCCAGACCCGACCCCGGCTTGGAGCGGGCGTCGCGGGCGCGGTGAAAGCGGTCAAAGACAAAGGGCAGGTCGTCCTCATGAAAGCCGGGACCATGGTCACGGACGCTGAGGACGCCGTGTTGCAGCCCGACCTCGATCCGGCCGCCCGAAGCGCTCCACTTGGCGGCGTTGTCGAGCAGGTTGGCCACCGCGCGAGCGATCCGGTCTCCCTCACCGCGCACCAGCGTGGGCTCGAGCATCGTCACCACGGTCAGGTGCGGGGCCCGTCGGCGGGTCCGGTCCACGGCGGCCAAGACGATCTGGTCCACGCGGACGTCCCCGGTCTCGGTGCTCGGCTTGCCGCCTCGCGCGAGCTCGACCACATCGCTGACCAGTGCGGTGAGCTCGTCGAGCTCCTCGATCACGTCGATCCGCAGCGCCTCGCGATCCTCGATTGAGAGCAGCTCCTCGTCACGCATCAGCTGCAGGTTGGCCCGGATCGTGGCGATCGGGGTGCGCAGCTCGTGGGAAGCGTCGGCGACCAGGTTGCGCTGGGCCTGGACCGAGTGCTCCAGCGCGTCGAGCGTGCGGTTGAAGGTCAAGGCCAGCCGGGCCAGCTCGTCGCCTCCGTGAACGTCAAGCCGCTGATCGTCCAGGCGCTCCGGGGTCAGCGCGATCGTCTCGGTCTGGCGCGTGAAGCGCGCGATCGGGAGCAGCGCCGTGCGGGCCACCAGCAGGCCGAGTAGGCCGGCGAGCAGGACGCCACCGGCGGCGACCAGGAGCAACAGCAGGATCTGGTTGTTGAGCGCACGATTTACGTCGGTGAGCGGCAGGGCGACCATCAGCGCCCCCCGCGAGCCCAGTCCGTAGACGAGCGTACGCAGCTGCGTGGAGCCGACCGCGGCGTCCCTGAGATAGTGACCGTGGCCGCCGGCCGCGAGCGCTCGGACGCGAGCGTCGACCGGGATCACCGTTTTTTCGCTGACCGGGAGGCAGATCTGCTTGGCGTTGGGGCTGACGAGCTGGACATAGCCCGTGGCGCCGCCGAAACCGGCCCCACGACTCTCGTCAATGCCCAGGCCGTTGTCACAGTCCCCGGTGCTGACGCCGAGGAGCGAGCCGCCGGACGTGATCACCCGGGGGGGCCGGGCCGGCTTGCTGGCCGGGCGCGCGGCGGCCGGCTTGCTGGCGGCGTCCTGCGCAAGGTCGGGATCGCTCTTGGCCCCGTCGGTGGTGCTCGTGTGCGCGGGCGAGTTATCCCCCGAACCGGCGTTGCCGGGGCGACCGCGAGGCCCCGGGGGTCCCGGGGTGGGAATTACCCCGGCGCGGATCAACAACGGGGAGGCCAGCGTCTGCAGCGACTGGTCCACCTGTCCCCGCAGTTGCGAGCGGGTCCCCGCGTAGGCGGTCACCGCGACCACGATCACCGCCAGGGCCACTGCGACCCCGGAGGCGAGTCCCATGCGGACCCGCAGACTCAACCCGACGGCTCCCGCAGCGCGTAGCCCACGCCGCGCACGGTGTGGATCAGGGGCTGCGAACCGGCGTCCTCGAGCTTGCGGCGCAGGTAGCCGACGTAGACGCGCAGGGCGTTGGAGGTCGGACCGAAGTCATATCCCCAGACGCGGTCATAGATCAGCGAGTGCGGAAGGACGCGGCGGGGGTTGAGCATCAGCAGCTCGAGCAGCTGGTATTCGGTCCTGGTCAGCTCGACGAACTCGTCGTTGACGGTCACCCCATGGCGCGCCGGGTCGAGCCGGAGCTCGCCGAAGGAGAGGCCGCCGTCAACGTCGCCCTCGCCGCCGGCCCGCCGCAGCAGCGCCCGCAGCCGGGCTTTGAGCTCATCGATGTCAAACGGCTTGACCAGGTAATCATCGGCACCGGCGTCGAGCCCGTCGATGCGGTCAGCGACGGCGTCGCGCGCCGTCAGCATCAGGACCGGCACGCGGTTGCCCTCCCGCCGGATCAGCCGGCAGACCTCGAGGCCATCGATGTCGGGCAGGCCGATGTCGAGCACCATCGCGTCGGGGACTTCGCTGCTCAACGCCGAGAGCGCCTCGGCGCCGGTCTCGGCCAGGCGGATCTCATAGCCGGAGAGCGTCAGGGCGCGGCGCAGCACGTCCCGCAAGCCGCGGTCATCGTCGACGACGAGAAGCCTCATAGCGGGATTGTCGCCGCTCCGGCGGCGCGGCGACCGAACTTCCTACGTTGCGCTTAGGGCCCGTCAGGCGTGTGGGCCGTTGCCGGCGTGCTGCGCTCGCGCAAAACGGACCCGAGGATGCCGTTGATGAAGCCCGGGGCCTCGGCGCCGCAGAACTGCTTGGCGGTCTCGACGGCCTCATCGATCGCCCCCTCGGGCGGTATCGCGTGCTCGCCGGGCAGCTCGTGCGCGTGCAGCATCTCGGCCAGCCCCACGCGCAGAATCGAGCGCTCGAGCGGCGCGATGCGCTCCAGCGACCAGCCGGTCGCGTAGCTCGAGATGAGCCCGTCGAGTTCGGCGTGGTGCTCGGTGACGACCCCGGCCAGCGCCCGGGTAAAGGAGTGGACGTCGCGCGGGAAGGTTTCCTGCAGCGGGCGGCCGAGCAGGTCGCTCTGGTAGAGCGCCCAGACGGCGGCGCGGCGCTGATCGGTCCTACGCACGTGACATGTACTCGCCCGAGCGGGTGTCAACCCGGACCGCATCACCGACGTTGACGAACAGCGGCACCTGAATCCGGGCGCCGGTCTCGAGCGTAGCCGGCTTGGTGCCGCCCCCCGAGGCGGTGTCGCCGCGCAGCCCGGGTTCGGTTTCGGTCACTTCGAGGTCGATCGCCGAGGGCAGTTGCACGCCGGCGGGCTCATCGTCGATGTAGAGCAGCTCCACAGCGTCTGAGTCCTTCATGAAGCGAAGCTCGTCGGCCAGGGTGGCCTCGGGGATCGTGAGCTGCTCGTAGCTCTCTGAGTCCATGAAGTGCGCGTCGGTCCCATCGCGGTAGAGGTACTGCATGCGCCGGACCTCGGTGCGCACGGCGCGGAACTTCTCGCCCGCGCGGAAGGTGCGGTCGATCACGTTCCCGTCGCTGGCCCGGCGCAGCTTGGTGCGCACGAAGGCACCGCCCTTGCCGGGCTTGACGTGCTGGAACTCGACGATCTTGAAGATCGTCCCGTCGACGTCGATGTGGTTCCCGTTGCGGAACTGATTGGTGCTCAACATGGCCGGTGGGCGAGTCTAGATGGTCCCGCTCAGCCGACCACCCGGAGCGCCTTATCCAGGGAGGTCAGAATCTCGCAACCCTCGTCGGTTACCACCACGAGATCCTCGATCCGCACCCCCAGCTGGTCCGGGAGATACACCCCGGGCTCGACCGTGACGACGTTTCCGCGCTGCAGCGCATCATCGGAACGGGTGGAGAGCCGGGGCGCCTCGTGAATCTCGGCGCCCACCCCGTGACCGAGACCGTGGCCGAAGTTCTCACCTCGGCCGGCGGCCTCGATCACCGCGCGCGCAGCGGCGTCGACGGCGCGGCCGTTCGCGCCCGCCCGGACGGCCTCGAGGCCGGTCAACTGGGCACTGAGGACCAGCTCGTAGACTTCGCGCGCCGGCGCCGGGGGTTCACCGGCGGCAATCGTGCGGGTGCAGTCCGAGCAGTAGCCGTCGAGTTCGGCGCCCCAGTCGATCACCACCAGCTCGCCGGACCTGATGGCGACATCACGGGGAGTGGCATGCGGCAGCGCGCCGCGTGGCCCCGAGGCGACGATCGAGTCAAAGGAAGGGCGCTGGGCTCCCTGTTCGCGCATCGCGGACTCCAGCGCAAGCGCTACCTCGCGCTCGTCGCGGCCGACCAAGCCCGCCTCAAGCACGCTCATCAACGCCGCGTCGGCCACGGCGGCGGCGGCGCGGATGTGCTCGATCTCCTCGTGCTCCTTGATCGCCCGCAAGCGCTCGACCAGCCCGCCGGCGCCGGCCAGCTCCACCCGCCCGGGCAGCAGCTCGCGCAGCCGCGCGTGCTGGCGAACCGTCAGGTTGGCGTCGTCAAAGCCGATCCTCATGTCACCGGCGGGCAGCTCGGCCGCGAGGGCATCAAACAGCTCGAGCTGATCCTTCCGGCGCTCAAAGCTCGGGTCGACCTCGGCTGCGGCCTGCTCGACGTAGCGAAAGTCGGTCACGAACAACCGCGCGTCCGGTCCGACCAGCGCCAGCCCGTTGCTGCCCGTGTAGCCGGTCAGGTACCGGACGTTGACCAGGTTGGTGACCAGGATCAGGTCCACCTCCGCCTCAGGCAGCAGCGCGGCCAGGCGTGTGGCGCGGTCGCTCATGCTGAGCCAAACTCCTTGTGCATCCGCTCCAGGGCAACCCGGTAGCCGGCCGGGCCCTGGCCGGTAACGCGCTCGATACACAGCTCGCGGATGACCGAGTGCCGGCGCCACTGTTCGCGCGAATCGACGTCCGACAGGTGGAGCTCGATCGCGGGCAGGCCGGTCAGCTCGAGCGCGTCGCGGATCGCGTAGGAGTAGTGGGCCCACGCCCCGGGATTGAGGATGATCCCGTCGGCCAGACCCTCGAGCCCGTGCAGGTGCTCGATGAAGTCGCCCTCGTGGTTGGTCTGAAAGAAGCGGACGTGCAGGCCGAGCTCACCCGCGGTCGCGGAGATGTGGACCTCGAGCTCGGTGAAGCTCATCGTCCCGTACTGGGCCGGATCGCGGCGCCCGAGCTGGTCGAGGTTGGCACCGTGCATCACCTCGATTCGGTTGCGTGTAGCTGTCGCCACGGGCCTAGTCTCCCAGTTCTCTGACGGCAGCGATCAGGTCGCGTGGCGCCACCGTGCTGCCGGGCTGGGGCGACCCGGGCGCGGCCAGGAGCACGAACGGAACCGGTCCCTCCCCCACCCGCTTCTTGTCCCGGGCCGTGGCCATCACGACTGCGTCGGGGTCGACATCGTTCAGTTTCACGGGCAGGTCGCGGGAGTGCAGCAGCTCGGCCACCTCGTCGCGAAGCTCTCCCTGCCCCGAGAGTCGCAGCGCGGCCAGCAGGCCGAGCCCGACCGCTTCGCCGTGCCGGTAGGCCGCGTAGCCGGTGACGGTCTCGATCGCGTGGCCGACCGTGTGCCCGAGGTTGAGGACCTGACGCACGCCCTCGTCGCGCTCGTCGCGGGAGACGATCCGCAGCTTGGCCAGCACGCACGCGGTAATGACACGCTGGTCGTTGGGTTCCGCCCCGCCCCGGACCCGATCCCACAGGGCCCCGCCGGCGATCAGGGCCGTCTTGACCACCTCGGCGTATCCAGCCGAGAGCTCGGCGGGTGGCAGCGTGTCGAGGACCCGGACGTCGGCGATCACGGCCTGGGGCTGGTGGTAGGCGCCCACGTAGTTCTTGGCCTCCTCGAGGTCAACCCCGGTCTTGCCGCCGTAGGCCGCATCGACCTGGGCCACCAGCGTGGTGGGTATTTGGACATAGCGGACCCCGCGCTGGTAAGTGGCGGCGCAGAAGCCGGCCAGGTCACCCACCACGCCGCCGCCCAGCGCCGTCACCACATCGGCCCGCGTCATCCCCGCCCGGGCCAGCTCTGACCACACGATCTCGGCGTGGGCGATCGTCTTTGACTGCTCGCCGGGCATGATCGCCACCTGGCCATCCAGAGGCGGCAGGACGTCCGCGTAGAGCCGGGCGACCGCGCCATCGGTGACCAGGAAGCGACGCCCGGGCACCGTCGCGGGCCAGAACCGTGTTTCGGTGATCAGCCCCGGGCCGATGAAGGCCGGGTAGTCGCCGGAGGCGCTCGCCGCCCAGAGCATCCGCGCCCCGGGTGGGAGTCCGGCGGCCGCCTCGAGCGCTTGGGCCACGTGATGTGAGCGTTCAGATCCGACCACGAGATCGGCCAGCTGGGCGTAGACCGGCTCGCGCTCGGCATGCAGGGCGTAGAAGCGCGAGCGGTCGGCCGCCAGAGGGCGGCCGCTGCCCGAGCAGCGCCGCCAGGCGGTCTCGGGATCGACATCGATCCAGACCACGAGGTGGCGCCCCAGCGCCTCCCTGACCCGGGGCGATTCGATCGCGCCACCCCCGAGGGCGAGAACGCCAGGACCCGGGGCCATCCCCCCGGCCTCGAGCAGTTCGAGCGTGAACCGCTCTTCCGCGGCGCGGAACGCGGCCTCGCCATCCTCGGCAAAGACGCGGGCAATCGGCTTGCCGAGCCGCTCCTCGATTACGTCGTCGACATCGACTGCCACCGAACCGAGTGCCTCAGCGGCGTTTCGGGCGGCCGTCGACTTCCCGGCTCCCATGAAGCCGATCATGACCACGACGCGCTGACCGACGGCGTCGGCGGCGGCGGGCTTCAGCGCGGTGGCCATCCGATGCGCTCCCGGTAGGCCGCAAGCGCCGCGCGGACGTCATCGATGTGATCGCCGCCGAACTTGTCGCGGTAGGCATCGGCCAGGACGAAGGCGACCATCGCCTCGGCCACCACTCCCGCCGCCGGGACGGTGCACGAGTCGGTGCGCTCGCGCAGCGCCTCGGCGGGCTCGTGGGTGGCGATGTCAACCGAGCGCAGCGGTTTGGTCAGGGTCGGCAGCGGCTTCATCGCCCCGCGTACGACGAGCGGCTCGCCGGTGGTCATGCCGCCCTCGACGCCGCCGGCGCGGTTGGTCTCGCGCCAATAGCCGCCGCGGGCGTCGTCGTAGAAGATCTCATCGTGGGCCTGGGAGCCGGGCAGACCGGCCACCTCGAGCCCGTCCCCGATCGAGACCGCTTTGACGGCCTGGATCGAGAGAATCGCCTGCCCGAGCCGGCCGTCGAGGCGCTCACGCCACGAGACATGAGAGCCCAGGCCGGGCACGAGCCCGAAGGCGCGCACCTCGAACACCCCGCCCAGCGACTCGTTGGCTTTGCGCAAGCGGTTGATCTCCGCCACCATCGCCCGGCTGGCCTCGGGATCCAGGCAGCGGACCGGCGACTCGTCGACGTCGGCGAAGTCGGCCGGTGCGAGGTCGTCACGGCGGGGAGCGCTGACTCCGGTGATCTGGATGACGTGCGAGAAGACGCTCACGCCCAGCACGCCCAGAAACGCCTTGACGACCGCGCCGCCCGCCACCCGGGCCGCGGTTTCGCGGGCGCTGGCTCGCTCGAGCACGTCGCGGACGTCACTGAGGCCGTACTTCTGCGTGCCGACGAGATCCGCGTGCCCGGGCCGGGGAAGGTGCACCTCGGCCAGCTCGGCGTCGACCGGCCAGGGATTCATCCGCTCCTCCCAATTGGCGTAGTCGCGGTTGACGACCGAGAGCGCGATCGGACCTCCGAGCGTCCGGCCATGCCGGACGCCGCCCGTGACCTCCACCCGGTCGCGCTCGATCTTCATCCGCCCGCCGCGGCCATGCCCGAGCTGGCGCCGAGCCAGATCGCGGTCCAGCGCCTCGCGGTCGAGCTCGAGCCCGGCGGGGAGTCCTGCGACGATGCAGGTGAGGCCGGGACCGTGCGACTCCCCGGCGGTGGTCAGTTCCAAGCCCATCAGGGGTTCAGCTTAGGCAGGAGGATCAGCCGGCGGCGCGTCCTCGCCCGACGCCTGGTCGCCCGCGTCGGCCGGGTGGACCGGGGCGCCCGCTTCGGCTGGGAGCTCCTGGGCGTCGATCCCCGGGATCCGCTCCCCGGTGCCCTGACACCACGGGCAGGAGACCTCGTGGGGCTCGCCGCCCAGGCCGGACACCAGCCGTCCCGTCCCCCGGCACGGCGTGCATGTCGCGGCCTCGCCCGCTGCGTCTTCGGTACTCATCGGAGCCGCACCTTAGGGCACGCGCGATTCCCGCGTGTGCCCTCACCCGCCCGTTGGGTGCGCCGCGGGTTCACGAGCGGCCGCCCGCATCACCGACACCGGCGCCCCGCGCCCGGTGAACTGCTCAAAGCTCAGCGCGCCCTGGCCGACCAGGAGCTCGAGCCCGTCCACGATCGGACGGCCCACGGCCCGAGCCGCACGGGTCAGCCCGGTCCCCCCCGGGCGGTAGACCAGGTCCACGATGCAGCCGTAGTCAGCCAGATCCCCGGCGTCCAGCGGCAGTCCCTCCAGCGACTCCGATCCGTCGAGACCCACTGAGGTGCAGTTGACCAGCACGTCGGCCGCGACGGCCGTGCCGGTCGGGGTGCCGCCCAGCTCAGAACACAGCCGCCGGGCGCGCTCGGGGCTGCGGTTCCAGACCGCCACCGAGACCGCCCCGGCATCGAGCAGTGCCCAGACCACCGCCCGGGCACTCCCCCCCGCTCCCAGCACCAGTGCCGAGGCTCCGACGACGGGCTCAGGCAGGGCGGCGATCAGCGCGGGGGCGTCGGTGTTGTCGGCCACCACCTCGCCTTCGCCTCCGCCTTGGAAGATCAGCGTGTTCGCCGCTCCGATCGCGGCCGCGCGCTGGCTCGGCCGGGTGGCCAGGGCGAGCGCGGCCTCCTTGTGGGGGATCGTCACGTTGGCGCCGCGAAACCCCGCCCCGGGGAGGCCCATCACGACCTCGGCGAGCAGATCGGGCGGGACCGGCAGGAGCTGATAGCGCCAGCCCGTGAGGCCCGCCGCAGCCAGGGCCGCGTTGTGAATGCGCGGTGAGAGGCTGTGGGCCACGGGCCAGCCGAGCACGCCCAGCCGCGTGCGCGCAGCCGCGCGGCCCTCCCCGTCCGCGCTCGAGCTGTCCGCGGCCATCAGCGCCCGCAGCGGCGGTGCGCGTCCTGGCTGGCCAGGTTCAGGAACCGGGAGTAGGTCGCGGCGAACGCGGTCCCGCGCCCACAACGACGCGCGAAGAAGAACAGGTAGTTGGTCTGCGCCGGGTGGGCGGCCGCCTTGATCGCCGCCAGCCCGGGACTATCGATCGGAGTTGGGGGCAGCCCGACATGGGTGTGGGTGTTCCAGGGCGAGCGCGAGCGCAGCTCCGAGACCGTGATCGGGCGGGTGTAATTGCCGGTCGCGTAGCGGGTGGTGGAGTCAAACTGGAGCTCCATCCCGGCAGCCAGCCGGTTGTAGACCACCGAGGCGACCAGCGGGCGGTCACGGGCCGAGGCGGCCTCGGCTTCGATCAGCGAGGCGATCGTGAGCACCGCATAGGGCGTCAGGTGCTTGCGTTGGGCGAAGTTGAGGTTGACCTTGGCGAAGTTCTGCTTGAACGCCTTGAGCTGATCGGTGACCAGAGCCGAGACCTTGACCGGATCGACCAGCTGGTAGGTGTCAGGGAAAAGGAATCCCTCGAGCGTGGGCGGGGCGTGGCGGAGGCCGTACTGGTGCGGATTGATCAGCGGGGAACGACGCGTGGCAGCCAGGTACCCGCTGCCGAGGTGCTGTGACTTCAGACGCGCGCTGACGTACTGCCGCGTCCGGCCTTCGGTGATGGTCAGTCCCGTCACCTTGGCGGCCGGGGGCGCCTTGGTCAACGCAGTCAGAACGTCGCCGTAGCTCATCCCCAGCTGGAGGTGGTAGACGCCGGAGCGCAGGCCGCTGCGCTCACCCGCCAGCGTGGCCCGCAGCTCGAAGAAGAAAGTCGACGAGATGACCCCGTCACGGGCGAGCAGGTCGCCGATCTGACTCGAGGTGGCCTTGGCCGGGACGATCACGGTCACGCGACCGTGCGGAGACCCGTGAAAGGGCTCAAATAGTGCGACCAGGAACCAGATCAGCGCCGCGGCCACCCCCAGCGCGATCAGCGAGGCGATCCGGCCCAGCCACGAATGGGCCTTGCGCCCACCGTCGGGACGAACGCGGGCGCGGCGAGGGCGCCGGCCTCGCTTGCTTCCGTCTCCGCGCCCGGCCAGCGTCTCGCGGTGACTGACCCGGCGCGTGCCCACGGGCGATTCGAACTCGTGCTCGCCGGTCTCGAAGTCGTATCCGCCGGTCTCCCCGGCGGCGACCTCATGAGCTCCGGTCGCAGGCTCGGGTTCGGCGGGCCGGGCCTCGGGATCCGCGGGCCGGGCCTCGAGGTCTCCGGTCACGAAGCCCACCCCCAATGCCTCAGAATCGAATTCGGGTTGGGCGGGGTCTGAGGACGATGGCGCCGGAAAGTGCGGCTCCGGGGTCGTGGACGGCGGTGGGCTGGCCGCGGGCGGCGGGCTGGGGGTCGGCGGGGGCACCGGCTCCGGCGCCCGCCCCTCTCGCTCGGCGCGCCGGCGCTCGCGCTCGATCCGGGCCGCTTCGCGGTCCTGCGCGGTGCGCTGGCGCCGATCAGGCATGGGCCTCGGCTGTCCGGTGCCGCTGCAGCCAACTCTCGAGCAGGTGCGCCGCGGCGCGCGAGTCCTCGCTGGCCCGCCCGCCCGCACGCTCGGCCAGACGGGTGGTGAAGCGCTCGTCGTAGAGCTCAACCGGGACCGACAAGGTCTGCTCCAGCCGAGCGGCGAAGGCCCGCGCCTCCACGGTCTGGGCCGAGTCGCCGCCTGACAGCGAGAGCGGCAGACCGACGAGCACCCGCTCGGCACCCAGTTCGGTCACCAGGGCCCGGAGGCGCCCGATGCCGCGGCGCGTGGCGGGCGCCAGGACGGGCTCCAGGGGCGTGGCCAGAACCCCGGTCGGGTCGCTGACCGCGCATCCACAGCGGGCACTGCCGTAATCGAGCGCAAGCACTCGCGTCAAGAAATCTCACTCACCTCGGCCAACGGCCGCTTCGATCGCCGCGCGCGCGGCGTCGATCGCAGCCGGTAGCTGTCCGGGGTCACGGCCACCTGCGCGAGCGAATGTATCGCGACCGCCGCCCCCACCGCCGACCTCCCGGGCGGCGATCTTGATGATCTCGCCCGCGCGGACCCCGCGCGAGACCACCGATGGCGCCACGCTGGCCACCAGGTCCACCCGGTTCTCCCCGGCCACACCGAGCACGATGGCGGCGTCGCCGAGGCGTCCCTTGAGGCGATCGACCAGCTGTACCAGCGCATCCCCGTCCCCGCCCGGTACGGCCGCGGTCAGCACGCTGACCCCATCGGTTTGCCCGGCGCTCGCGACGAGCTCATCAAAGTCGACCCCCGCCTGCGCGCTGGGTGCCGCTTGGCGGGCCGCCCGGTCGAGCTCGCGTACCTTCCCGCGCAGCTCGGTGACGGAATCGGCCACCCGCTCGGCGGGCACGCGCAGGACATCGGCGGCGCGGATCAACTCGCGATCGTGGGCCCGGAAGAGGGCCACCGCCTCGGGACCGGTGACCGCCTCAATGCGGCGCACATTGGCTGCACTGGAGGTCTCGACCAGGATCCGGAACAGTCCCAGCTCGGCCGTGCTGCGCACGTGGGTCCCGCCGCACAGCTCACGCGAGAAGGAGCCGTCGCCGACTTCGACCATGCGCACCACGTCTCCGTACTTCTCGCTGAACAGGGCCATCGCCCCGAGGCGCTTGGCCTCGTCGAGCGTGGTGGTGATCGCCCGGACCGGTTGGCTCTCGACGATCCAGCCGTTGACGTCGTCGGCGATGGCTTGCAGGTCGCCGGCGCTCAATCCGCCGGCGTGGGTGAAGTCAAAGCGCAGCTTGTCGGGTCCGACGTAGGAGCCGGCCTGGTGCACGTGGCTGCCCAGCCGACGGCGCAGCGAGGCATGGAGCAGATGCGTGGCGGTGTGGTTGCAGGCGGTGGCGTGGCGCGTGGCCCGGTCCACGTGCGCGTGGACTCGCTCGCCGGGCGCAAAGCGGCCGTGTTCGGGGGTGAGCGCGAGCACCTGGTCCTGGCCAAGACGCAGGACATCGGCGACCTGGGCGCGGCAGCCTCCGCCTTCGCACTCGACCGTCCCCGCGTCGGCGATCTGACCACCACCGGTGGCGTAGAACGGCGACTCGACCAGCTTGACCAGGATCCGGCCTCCCTCTTCGGCCACGGCGCCGATCGTGGTTTCGGCGTCGGTGGTCTCATAGCCCACAAATTCGGTCTCAAAGCCCGCCCCACCGGAGAGCTCGAGGGCCCGGTCGCGCAGCCCGTCAGCGGCTCCCGAGCGGCTGGATCCGGCCCGCGACAACGAGCGCTGGCCCTCCATCAGGGCTTCAAAGCCCTGTTCGTCGACGCCGAGTCCGTGCTCGGTCACGATCTCGAGCGTCATGTCAATCGGAAAGCCGTAGGTGTCGTGCAGCAGGAAGGCGTCGGCGGCGCTGATCCCCTCGGTGTCGGCATCGCGGGCGCGCTCGATCAGCTCATCGAGACGCTTGAGTCCGAGCTCGAGCGTGCGACCAAAGGTCTCCTCCTCGGAGCCCAGCCAACGGCGGATCAGGTCCGCCTGGCTGTGCAGCTCGCCGTACTCGGAGCCCATCAGCTCGGCCACCCGGTCGGCGTAGCGGGCCAGGAAGCCCGGCTCGAGTCCCAGGCTGCGGCCGTGCTGAATCGAGCGGCGGATGATCCGCCGCAGGACGTAGCCGCGGTCCTCGTTGGAGGGCACGACGCCGTCGGCGATCAGGAATGACGTCGCGCGTGTGTGATCGGAGAGCACGCGCAGCGCCTTGTCGGTCGGGAAATCGGAGCCGTAGGTTCGTCCCGAGAGCTCCTCGCCCAGCGCGATCAGCGGGGCGAACTGGTCGGTCTCGAACACGCTGGTCTTGCCCTGGAGGACGGCAGCCATACGGTTGAGGCCCAGGCCGGTGTCGATGTTCTTGGCCGGCAGCGGCGCCAGGACCCCGACCGGGTTCTGATCCATCTCCATGAAGACGAGGTTCCAGTACTCCAGGAAACGCTCGTTTTCACCGCCGGGCAGATCGTCGGGCTGCCCGTACTCCAAGCCGCGGTCGAGGTAGAGCTCGGAGCAGGGACCGCACGGGCCGGTCGGCCCCATCTGCCAGAAGTTCTCTGAGCGCGCACATTCGATGATCCGCTCGCGCGGGACGCCGATCGAAAGCCAGACGTCGATCGCTTCCTGGTCGGGGCCGAGCCCGAGCTCCTCGTCGCCGCCGAACACGGTCACCCAGATCTCGTCAGCCGAGAAGCCGAACCCCTCACGGGAGAGCGTCCAGGCGAACTCGGCCGCGCCGGGCTTGAAGTAATCCCCGAGCGAGAAGTTGCCCAACATCTCGAAGAAGGTCAGATGGCGGTTGGTCGTCCCGATGATCTCTACATCGGAGGTCCGAAATGTCTTCTGGCAGGTTGTCAGGCGCGGATGCGGCGGGCGCTCAATGCCCTGGAA
>JBOGYN010000073.1:0-3430 GCA_050696855.1 Solirubrobacteraceae bacterium
GACGACCATCGCCGGGCTGGAGCAGTCGCTGCTGGGTAGGCCGCACGTGATCGGCATCGGCGGTGACGGCGCGGCGCTGATCGACTTCGATCACGCGGTCTACGGCGACTTCCCGCTCATGCTCGCCATCATCAGCGTCGCCACCTTCCTGCTGCTGACCCGGGCCTTCCGATCGGTGCTGCTGGCCGCCAAGGCGGTGGTGTTCAACCTGATCTCGCTGGCCGCCGCCTACGGCGTGCTGACGTGGGTGTGGCAGGACGGGCACGGGTCTGGGGTGGTCTGGGGCATCCCGGCTACC
The DNA here is from genome assembly GCA_050696855.1 of Solirubrobacteraceae bacterium. GTDB lineage: Bacteria > Actinomycetota > Thermoleophilia > Solirubrobacterales > Solirubrobacteraceae > Palsa-465. Next base: position 299 of record JBOGYN010000073.1, read on the forward strand.
GGGGCGATCACGATGTGGGTGCCCCTGATGGTGTTCGCCTTCCTGTTCGGCCTGTCGATGGACTACGAGGTGTTCATCCTCGCCCGCATGCGCGAAGCCTATGACCGCACCGGGGAGACCCGCACCGCCGTGATCGAGGGCATCGGTCGCACCGGCCGCCTGGTCACCAGCGCCGCCCTGATCCTCGTCCTCTCATTCCTGGCCATGTCCACCGGCCCCGAGACCGACATCAAGATCCTCGCCACCGGGCTGGGCGCAGGCATCCTAGTCGACGCCACCCTGATCCGCTGCCTGATGGTCCCCGCGCTAGTCAGCCTGTTCGGCGCCTACAACTGGTGGCTACCCACCTGGGCCGCGCGGCTACTGCGCGTCGAGCCGTCACCACTGCACAGCCCCTCTCACGCACCGGTCACACCCCCGGCCACCCAGCCGACCCCCGCCAGCGCCGCAGCGTAAGCGGACCCACAATACGTACTCGACAGACCAGATCCGCGCCTGCCCGGCTTCGAGCCTTATCGCCAGCGGGGCAGGCGCGACCACCGCCTCGCCAGGCAATCGAGAAGCAGCCGATCACCCCGACCAGACTGCTGGTCGGGAACGATTCCGATCATCTCAGGACCGTCGGTGAGCGGCGCCGCGAGAGGCTCCAGTTCGTTCCAGAGGAACACTCAGGACCCGGCTTGGCAGCGCTACCGCACGTCTCATCTGGAAGCGAGCACTGCCGATCCCACCGGAACGGGGAGACGGCTCGGCTCAAGCTCCCTGCCTTCCGCGCGCCAAGCAGGACGTAGCGCAGGCGAAACGCGCATGCTCGTCGACGAGCGAGAGCGAGTCTGCATTCGCTGCTGGCTTCGGCGACGAGATCGGAAGCGTCGTGATGCCGGTCCCTCTCGCCGGAGACTCCTAGGTTTTCGTGGATCCAAGGAGCCGGCAGTCGTGTCGTTGCTCTACGGCGCCCTCGGAGCGCACATGGCGATGAAGACCACGCCGCCTCTAGTCGCCCGCACGTAACGGGTCGAGTCGGGCGTGACGGCAATGAAGTCTCCGGGGCCGACCTCGACCTCTTCGTCGTCGATGACCACCACGCCGGACCCACGCAGAACGGCGTACGCATCTTCGGCGCGGTCATCTCGGTGGTCGTGCCGAACGGTCTGGGCTCCCGCAGGGAGCTCCACCTGATAGAGCCCAAAGGCGCCGATCCCAAGCTCATCGCCGATGCATTTATCGAACTGGCTAGCCGCTGGGTGTGAACCGGGGCCGGCGGCCACCTCGGACGCGTTACGCATGCGATATGCCATGCCAGCAGCGTACGAGACCGAGCGAGGCTTCCGCATGGTCGCCCGCGCGGCACTGTCAGCGGGGCCGCTGCTCTTCGCAGGCTCCGGCAGTGGCTCGGTCTGAGCTGAGGAATGCTCGCGGACGAAAGGAGGGCTGCGCATGCGGAGCGCTGATCGACGTGCTCGTCGCCAATTCCCCGTCTCCGAGGGCCGTGGCTGCCGGCTCCGTGTCGTCGCACCAGCATGGCGCCGCGGACGCGGCCGTGACGGCATCCGGCGGGGCTCCTGCTCCGCCAATTGGAGGGCGAGAGTCTTCCTCGATCACGTCGCCGCTGCTGCCCCTGAGCAAACTGAGCGGTCTCGAAGTTCGCCGCGGAGACACTGCCCCTGCGCGAGGGCAAGCAGCAGTCGCCGAGGCGGCCTCCGTTTTGCTGGGTCGTCGGCGTCCAGCAAACGACCCCCGTCGAAGCGGAAGTCCGCCCATACGTTGAGCAGAATGTCGCCCTTGCTCAGCAGCGGCAGCCCGCGGGCGATCGTCGAGATCTTCTGCTTCGCCAGAAACGAGCAGTGCGGCGTGAGTGCTGGTCTTCGTCCGATCCAGCAGTCTTGAGCGCATCTATCGTCCGCTCGCGAGCTCTCGCATAGTCTCGGAGCACTGGTCCGGCGCCGCGCCGCAAGATCCGACGATTGCTGTCGGCGAGGGCGCGGAGCTCCCAAACGTGACCAAGCGGACGGAGTGAGGTCCAGTTGCGCAGGCGCGGATGATCCGTCTGCTGTGGGCTCGCTGCCCGTTCATTCCGCGGCGAGGGCCTTGGTGTCGCGTCGATGCTTCTGTCGGCCGTCCGGGCGGCGTTCGGCACGTTCGCTCTTTGCGGGGTCGCCCGCGCTAAAGGCGAGGGCCTCGAACAGAAGGATGACGAGGCCTACATCGACGGCGGAGTGTGGGTCAGCTTCAAGTCGTCCGGCGGCGGCGTGCTCGATGTCTGCGGCTTCCTCGAGCCATCGCTTGGAAGCTTTGGCGAGTTCAGTCCAGCCTTCGTCATCGAGTTTGAAAGGTGTGCGGGTGAAGTGCGCGTCGGGTGCGTCAAAGCCGCCAGCGGCAGCGGAACGCGTAGCGTATTCGTGGGCTTCGTTGAGCACTGCGGTGAGCACTCGCTGCTTGGCAACCACGTCGAGCTGATCCCAGGCGTGATCTGTGAACCTGGGGTGGTCCTTCGTGCGGTAGTAGTGCTCGGTTGCGCCGCGCCGCTGGCGAGTGCCGACTAGATCGAGCAGGCCGAGGTCGTAGAGAACGCGGACGTGGTAGGCAATGGTTCCCAGAGGTTGCTCGAGCTTGGTGGCCAGGAGCACGGGACTAGCCGCCTCTTCGTCGAGCATTGCTAGGAGGCGAATCCTCACAGGGTGCGAGATTGCTCGCACCCAGCGTGGATCGTCGATGTTGGTGATCGGTTGCCGCTTTGCCATCGCGTGAAGCCTACGTGACCGTCCAGCGGCTAAAGGGCCATCAAGCTGGCGGGCTGGGCCCCGGAGGTCGCGATCCGTCGGGGGCCCAGCGGCCGCTCAGCATCTCGCTACACGCCGCCGATCATGATCGACCTCCCTTCATCGAGCACAAGCCACGTAGATGGCTTTTGTGTGGGCAAGCTCGTCCAGCTGGTCGCCGATAACGCCGCCGGGATGTTGGCCGCGTATGTCGACCAACTCGAGCCCCGCCACGTGAGTCAGCGCCTCGACCCTGCTCCGGGGCCAGTGACGCTGTCGATGAACGCTCGAGCTGCGGTGCCAGTTCTCACCGACAGTCGGGGCAAAGACGTCGATTCTGATCTCGACTAAGTCCCCGGGATGAGTCTCCGAG
>JBOGYN010000074.1:0-3438 GCA_050696855.1 Solirubrobacteraceae bacterium
CCTAGCAACTGACCCTCACTCCAGCGTCGACGTCGGGTTGGTCATCTTGCTTTTCGAGGCGTTCGCATTCAGCGCACGCGAGTCACCCAAAGGCGAGGCGCCCGCCACCCGCGCGGGCGCACAACAGAAGTCCGCACGCGCTCCAAAAGCGGCCGTCCAAGACTGAGCAACTTCGCGCTCTGTCGGTCCCGCATTTCGCGACGATCTAGCCCTTCTGGTCCTGGGCCAGCGGCCGGCGCCCGGCAGTCATCTCGGGGAGGCCCGGCCGCTCCCCCAGCGGGCGTGTCTCAGCGGGGGGTGGATGTTCAGATCGTCTAACCCCGTGGAACTACTCATCTAGCTAGCTACTTCCCCCGGATAAACGATCCGGGTTAGGCAGCGATTTGGAGGCCGGCGGGGGTGCGGCTGGCGCCGACGGAGACGGCGATGGTGTGGGTGAGGCTGGCGGCGAGGAGGTGTTGGGATCGGGTGCTGAGGTGGTAGATCGCGTATGCGGTCAGCGACCACGGAAGGCGCCCTTGGTCGTGGAGGCGCAGGAGCGCGTCGGCGAGGCGGGCGCGTTGTTGGGGTGTGTCGATCTGGTCGGTGACGATCCTCAGCTCCTCCCAGCCTGAATCGGGATCGTCGTCAGTGATCGCGTCGCGGAGGCGCTGCAGTTCGGGATTGATCAGTTGCGGCAGCGCGACGTGCAGGCTGAGGTCGATCGTGGGGAGGTCAAAGAGCTTCTCGAAGAGCAGTTGGAGCGCTCCGTCGGAGAGGTCGGAGAGATCCTCGACTGCGTCGTGGGCGAGAGCGGCGAGGTGCGCGCTGGCGAGCTGATCTTCGGAGGGCCCGCGCTGTTCGCCGCAGCAGCGTTTCACTTTGCGGCCTGAGCCGCACGGGCAGGGCTGGTTGCGTCCTGGTCTGGGCACCGTTCCTCCTCTGGATTTGACAGTGGCGATCGTCTCACCGTGGCCGGTCAGACCGTTGGCTTCTGTCCGGGCTGATTGGGAAGCTTTACCTGCTTATGAATGGTTTCCGGAGCTGGTGGAGGTGTGATGCTGACGCTCGTGGGCGGGCAGGTGGAGTCGTTGTGGGACGAGGTGCTACCGATCCAGGTCAGGCAGCTGCCCGACGACCTCGCCGGGCTGGACCGGGTGCTTGCGGACTCGCTGTTGTTGTTCCCGATCGCGCAGGCGTGGCAGGACAGCGCCCGGGAGCGGGGACGGCCGTCGATCGCGATGGTCACGTTTGTGCGGTTGATGGTGGTCAAGCAGCGGACCGGCTGGGGATACGAGACGCTGGTGCGCGAAGTGTCGGACTCGTTGCACCTCAGACGTTTCTGTCTGATCGGGATCGACCAGCGGGTACCGGACGAATCGACGGTCCGCAAGCTCGCCCGACGATTGGGTCCAGAGGTGGTCGCGGAGATCACCCGGATGGTGATCGAGAAGGCGCAGCGCGAGACGCGGTTCACCGGCCGAGCGGCAAGGATCGATTCGACGGTGGTGGAGGCCGACATCCGCTATCCGTCCGACGCGATGCTCGCGCTGCAGGGAGCGCGGGCGCTTGCGCGCGAAGCCAAGAAGCTGCAGAGGCTCGTCACGAGCAGGGTGCGGGTCCGCGATCGGTCACGGTCGATCGGCAAGACCGTCCGAGCGATCTCCAAGACCCTTGCCCGGCGCACCGGCGAAGCGAAAGCGCAGGTGATGACACTCAACGAGCGGGCTGGCCGGCTGATCGCCCGCTCCGCTCGGGAGGCCAAGCGGCTCGCGGCCGCGGCGAGAGCCTCGGCTCGCGGCCGGGGCGCCAAGGCCAAGCTTCGGGCCGCCGGCCAGCTCGAGGAGCTGGCGTCTCGCTGCAGCCGGGTGGCCGAGCAGATCGATCGGCGCGTCCGCGGGTTGAAGATCACCGACCGGCTGGTGTCGCTCGCCGACCCGGATGCCCGGCCGATCCGCAAGGGCAAGCTCGGCAAGCCGACCGAATTCGGGTACGTCGCGCAGATCTGCGAGGTCACCGAGAACACCCGCAAGGGAGCCCGAGGGTTGATCCTGCCCGCCGCCCATGCGTCGGGCAACCCGGCCGAGAACACGCTGCTGCCACAGACCGCCGCCGAGCTCGACCGGGCCGCGATCCACGTCAGAGAGATCGTCCTGGACGGCGGCTTCCAGCCGGGTCCGACATCCGAGGCGTTCCCCGCCCTGGCCGACCACCAGATCCAGCTCTCCGGCCGCCACGAGCCCGGCAGCCGACGCACACGCAAACGCCGATCCCGCTACCGCACCGGGATCGAAGGACGGATCAGTCACCTCAAACGCCGCTACGGCCTGCGCCGATCCCGCCTCAAAGGCGATGACGGAATGAGGATCTGGACCGGATGGGCGATCCTCGCCTACGACCTCGACACCCTCGCCATCCGAACCCGGTGAAACACTCCCCCAAGCCCAACTCCACGGGCGACCATTCACAAGCCTGACTCGGCCGCGCCACCCCAGCGCGGCCGTTTCAGTTCCGGGCGTTTATCCGGGGGAAGTAGCTAGCTAGACCCTATGGCGTGGGTCGCCTGTTGCAGGGTTGACCTGCCGGGCTGAGTGGCCGGACGCTCCTCGCGGGGATTTGTCTGACCGGAGATTCAGCCTCCGGCTGACCCCATAACTGGTTGAGGAGGTCCGGCCATGACCGGAACGATGACGTGGGCGGGACTGGATGTCCATGCTCGGTCGAGGCACGCGGCGGCGATCGACACGATGACGGGCGAGCTGGTGCGCAAGCGGTTCGGGCCGGGAGTCGATGAGCCCGTCGCGTGGCTGCAGTCACTCGCTGGCCCGGTCAGGGCGTGCTACGAGGCGGGCCCGACGGGGTTCGGGCTCTATCGCGCGGCGGTCGCCGAGGGGATCGGGATGCAGGTGATCGCGCCGGGCAAGACCCCGCGCGGTCCGTCTGACCGGGTCAAGACCGATCGCAAGGATGCGGAGTTGCTCGCGCGGCTTTTGTTGGCCGGTGGGCTGACCCGGGTCGTGGTGCCACCGCCGGAGGTCGAGGCGGCGCGCGAGATGACCCGTGCGCATGACGCGTGCCGGCGCGATCTGATGAACGCGCGCCACCGGGTTTCGAAGATGCTGTTGCGTCACGGCGTGGTCTATCCGGAGTCTTCGACGTGGACTTCAAAGCATCGGGTGTGGCTCTCGCGCCAGCAGTTCGACGAGCCGGCCAGTGCCATGGTGTTCGCCGATCTGATCGCCGCCGTTGATGGGCTCACTGCCCGCAAGATGACGATCGCGCATCGCCTCTCAGAGCTCGCGACCGATCCGCGGTGGTGGCCGACCGTCGCGCGGTTGCGCGCGTTTCGCGGGATCGACACCCTGACCGCGTTCTCCATCCACCTCGAGCTGGGTGGTGACTGGCGACGGTTCGAGCGTCCCACCTCGCTGTCGGCGTGGCTGGGGCTGACCCCGAGCC
>JBOGYN010000075.1:0-1995 GCA_050696855.1 Solirubrobacteraceae bacterium
GGTCCCCGGCGCTGGCCACACTGCCGCGGAAGATCCGGCAGGGCCCCAGTCAACCGGCGCACCGGCGCTCGGGGCGCGAGCTCGTCCGCAGGACGACCTTGCGAGCCATGCGTCCGTTCACCGCCTATCAGCAGGACATCAACCGTCAGGTCGCCGAGGCCGTGAGCGCGGTAGGTCAGAGCCTCGGCAACGTCCGCCGTGACGGGGCCCTGGAACTGGCGCGCGTCTTGGCCGAGTTGCGCGGTGCCGGTGAGCTGCTTGGACTGCAGGCAAAGGTTCAGGAGCAGGGCCGCCGCATCGATGAGCTAGAGCGCAAGCTCCAGGTGCGAGAATCCCGGGATGACGAGCCCGAGGCCAGTCCTGGCCACCAAGGCTAAGGTCTCGGGTCGAGGCAGGGCGCGTCACGATCTCCCGCTGGGCATCCTCAGCCGACGGCCAGGAAGTTCCAGAGCGGCTCGGCAAATATGTCCTCAAAACGCTGACGGGTGTACGGACCCTCGCCGTCCAGATCGAAGATGCGGAAGTCGAGATCCTCGACAAGCAGATCGTAGATGTCAGCCGGACCCGTGTCGTAGCAATCGGCGGCACCAATGCCGTGCTCGAAGACGATCGTCGGACGGAATCTCTGGAGCGTCTGCCGGGCACCTCGGAGGACGAGCAACTCGGCCCCTTCGACATCGATCTTGATGAACCGAGGCTCGAACCAGTCAGGCAGGGAATCGTCCAGTCGCTCGGTGCGGACGGTGATCTCGTGCTTTCTGACGTCGGCGACGCCGTGATACGCGCGCTCTTTGAAGCCGCTGAGCTCGGGCGCCGAGTCTACGAGTACGAAGTTCGCCTGTCCGTTGTCGTCCGACAAGGCGGCGTTGCGGACATCCACCGAACCAAACTCAGCCCGTAGCCAGGCGGCGAATTCTGGTATCGGCTCGTAAGCGATGTGCCGGCCGGCCGGGGCCACGCGCACAATGTCTCGGAGTACAGCGCCGCTGTGCGCGCCGACGTCGATCGTGTGGGCGTCACGGGACAGGGTGGCCGCGAGTAGCACTGACATGGCATGACGATCGCGAGCCTCACGCCGGGTTCCTACCGACCAGAGCGCTCGCATCTCCTTACCTACGACCGCATCGGCGAGCGCCGTTCGGATCGTGTCAAGCTCGGTCGTCTCCGCCGCGCCCGCATCCTGCACCCGCTCTTCCCTGCGCCCGCCAGATCTTGCGCGCAGGCGGGCAGACATTTTGTCCAGGCGCATCCGCACTCAATCTACCGGTGCAGGACGACCGATCAGGAAGCGCTCGTCAGGACATCGCAGGAGCAGTCCGGAAGACGCCATCACGGGAACAACCGGGTCGGGGACCAGCTCAGCTCTGAGACGGCGTGCCGAAGGGCGATTGCGGCTAGCGAACGATCTCGATCCAGTCAAGTTCCCGACCGCAGAGAGACGTGGCCTGGGATGGTGTGATCTCGCTGACCGGGGGAGCCGCGGTGCCGCGCACAAACAGCACCCGGGCGAGCGCTAGTCCGCCTCCGTCCCCGGGCACAAGCTTGTTGCCGGGGCGCACGATCTTGACCGAATGCGTGCCCGCGGCCAGGGTGAGGCTCCCGACCGGGGTGATCTGCCCGGGCGGCCCCAGCTCGTCGGCGATCGTGCCGACGGGGCGGCCATCGACGAGGACGTCGAGCTGCGGGCTGACGGCGCCTTGCACCGCGATCCGGTAGGTGCCGGGCTGGGTGATCGTCACGGGTCCGGAGATGCTGGACCGGGGTACGGAACTCGGGACATAGGCCGGGACGGAGGGACGGGCGACATAGGCGAGCCGGCCATGATCGTGAGCGGCTCTGACCGCCATGGCCCGCACCACGCCACAGGGCGGGATCGCCGCAGGGACGCCCGGGGGACCCAGCGGGAGGTGCTCGAGAACGGCGGGAACCGCGGTGCGCTGCCAGACGTCATAGAACCGGCCGGGGTAGGCCAGCCGGTAGTTGGCCGGTGGCCGC
>JBOGYN010000076.1:0-3855 GCA_050696855.1 Solirubrobacteraceae bacterium
TCCACGACCGCCAGGACGATGCGATAGCGCTGTTCCACCACGCTCAACTCCACAAGCATCCCGGCCCTCTCCTCGGTGCTCAGCCAATCGCTGAACCCAAGGTCAGGCCGGGCGGCCGTGTCAAGAACGAGCCGGAACCGCGCCGAGCAGTGTCAAGGATGTACCGGAACTCCGGTGTCGCCCTTTACCCGGAACCACACAGAATCCCCCTCCCTCCGACCGTTCATCATCCGTTCACGGCACGTTCATGGCTGTTCGCCGGACGGCGATGAACGCGCCATGAACGGACCAACCCGTCGCGTTTCCGTTCCGAAGGCTCTCCGGTTCGCGGACCGACAGTGGTGAGAAGCATCAGCCGGTCGCCGAACCCTCGGGCCGCGACGAATTCGCACAAAAGCATGCCGCCGATAAGCCGGAGAAGACCATCCCTGACCGAACAACGATCTACTACGGTGAAGGGGCCTACGAACCCCAAGCTGTGAGATTGGGCCTACAGCGCGTGACCGCGGATGTGCTTGTCTTGGTGGGCGAGCCAGATCCGGTGCTTACCGAAAGGTCCCGGGGGGAACTGGCAGGGTTGTTTCCACGCGGCGTTGTCGTCGTTCAGAAGTCTGCGGGCCACTTCCCATGGCTTGACGACAGTGCTCTCTTCACGACAACGGTGGCGACGTTCCTCGGCCAGCCCGAGGTAGAACTTTCCGGAGAGGGATGGCTCGTCCAGGCCAGGAGTGCGCCAGCGTCTACCGGAGCGTGTGATCAACGGTTCACTCTGGCCGCTGCGCGATGAATACGAGCTCGAGCCCCGGTCGGTCTGGGGCGTCCCGCACCTCGATGACGTGGAAGCCAGCGATCGTCAACGAGGCTTCGATCTCCACTCGGCTCCGAAACCGGAGCGTCGAGATAGACACCAGCTCAGCGCCGTCGGAGGAGAAAACAAAGTTCGTGCGGAAGGACACAAGTGATTCGCGCACGCCAGTGACCTCAACCCATGACTCCACAGTGCTGCCGTCGCGGAGGAAAGCGCGCGTGTGAGAGCTCGCTCGGTTCCATTGCACCCACGCCCGGGCAGCAGGATCGCGCGTCTCGAACACCAACCAGCCTTCGGGACGGAGCGCGGATCGGATACCGGTCAGTGCTGCCGCCCATGCGTCATCAGTGAGGAAGACCTGCGCGACATTGCCGGTCATCGTCGCCAGGTCGACTTGAAGGTCCCGAATCGCTGCGGCATCCACGCGGAGCCAGCGCACAAGGTGAGCGCCGGGCTTGCTCCTGGCGACATCGAGCGAGGCAGCGCTCGGATCGACGCCTATCACCCGCACGCCCCGGGCCGCGAGCAAACACGCGAACGTGCCAGTGCCGCAGCCGATATCGAGCACGGTGCGTGCACCGAGTTCGTCGACGAGGGCGCCGTACGCGTCGAGGTCTCGTCGACCTGGTTCGAGGGGATCGTAGACGTGGGCGAGGCGCGGCTCGTCGAAGAGGGCGTCAGGCACAGCGGAATCATGGCTGCGCAGTCGGGCACTTTGGTAGTCGGCGTCATCTTCTAGGCGGCGGAGTCGGCTTGGCTGCTGAGCCCCTCGATGTTCGGAGGCACTGGAGTTGGGTACGGCCCAATGGCCCAGGCCAGGGTGCCCTCCCTCGGCTCATGACACCTTCGCGGACACCTTCATGCCCGGCCGTAGGCACGCAGTGGCGGTCAGACGCGGACTCCTATTGCCCGACTTTCGAACTTACTCGACCGCGCCCGGCCCACGCGGACATCACCCGCTCCAGCTGGTAGACCGCGGCGTCTTGTTCGCGGTTTGGGGAGACAGACGCCTCGCGGTCGCAGCTCGAGGTGCATCTGGCCTGGACCCGGGACCTACAGTGTGTGTGTGGGAGGTCCAGCCGAGCGAGTGGCAGAAGAGGACGACGTCCGGCGCGATCGTGATCCGATCAAAACGACGAGGGCGAGGATCGCGATGCTTGTAATCTCACTTTCCCTCGCAGCTGTGGGCCTAGGCATCTGGCTGCCTCGCGGCCCAGCTAGCCGCCCTACAGTGACCGGTTCCCCCGCTGCTACGCGGCCCATATCAGCAGGCTGTGCGGGGAAGTTGCAGCTGAGCGGTGCGTTCAATGATTGTGCTGGACCCGTCGCGAGCGCCCCGCTCGTCTGCACCGTGTCTAGCCGCAGCATCTATGTGGTCATCCGTCTGCACGGCGCGAAGCATGATTTTCTTCTGTACGTTGGGGTCGATGGTGGTTCTAACCCGCTGCCCGGCTTTTATGGGCTCCCAGACTTGAAATCGCCCGTGACCAGCAACAACATCGATCCAGAGGTCGCAGTCCGTGAATACTCCACCGGAGCCTTCTGGCAGGCGACTGCGAGCTCGCTGGCTGTCTACGACAGCAGTCCATCGGGGTTCGTTGTCGCCGATCTGAAGTACCAGGGGGGCGCGCCCAGCCCGCCTCCCAGCGACCTCAAGATTGTCGGCAATTGGGCGTGCAAATGAACCTCGGCGCTGGGTTCGCCTGATCCCCTCCCCCATCACTCATACCTCATGCGCTCGGCCAAGGGGAGGATGGCCGCCATCCCAGTCGCTACGCGGTCGCGTGCACGCGCATGCAAGTCGGCCGTCCCACGGTGGCTGAGGATATCTCGGGGTTTCACGCAACGCGGTCGCCCGCCGCGTATTGAGCCAGAAGCTCTCGAAGCACGGCGGACAGGGTCCGGCCTTCGGCGGTCGCCCGCTTCTTTGCAAGCTCGTAGACACCTTGGGGGACGCGGACGGCCACGCGTGGGGACTCACCGGCTGGCTGCCCTCTGGAAGGCCGCCCCGGACGAAGGTCAACGCGTTGAGCCTTGGACAGGTCGTAGCCTGCCTCGGCTTCCTGAGCGAGCTCTTCCGCGAGCTCAGGGGTCAGGCGGGTACCGTCCTTCAGGACGAACTGAGTTTTCGCCACGGGACAGCCTCCTCGTATTCGCGTTGGTACGTGGCGCGCAACTTCATCGCATGGATCACGCGCAGGTCACCGGTTTGGTTTGCGACGGCGACAACCTCGAGCGCAACGCCGTGGGAATCGTCGCCGAGGAAGACCAGGCGGCTTTCGCCCCGAGAGTCGTCGGGTGCCGGCTGGTCAAAGGCCAGTCCGCAGTGCTCGATGACGAAGCGGATCTGATCATCTCCTACACCATGTCTTCGGGCCGACTCGGCGATCTCGACCGTCATCTGGCCCCTCAATAACTGTCCGACAGTTTAGCATGGCAGGGTTCGAGACGCCGACTCCAGGCGGTTTTGAGGTCTCTCGAACAGTCAAACAGCAGTGACCGGAGCAAATGCACTTTCGAGTAGCAGATTCTGAGCGGCAGCGCCGAAAGGGAGACCAAGGCGCTACACCGCAATTCGGCCCGTGATCGGCCAACAAATCGCCCGCCTTCTAAGCGGTTGGTCGCAGGTTCGATTCCTGCCGGGGGCGCCAAGGATCTGACCGCGACCCAACGATCTGTTCGCCGACCTCATCGACGGGCAGGCGGTCCGCTACTCACCCTTCCCGACGAAGCCTACGGCGACAGCGATGGAGCAGGGCTCAGCATGGGCAAGTCTGGCAATGTGGGGTCACGCCCGTCGACATTGATGACAACCTGGCCACTGGCCGCGTCGACTGCAACCACTGCGAAGTTCGCACGAGGCGACGACAGAGGCGACTGGTTTTCCCTCGTGTCTGCGGGAACGGATCCGAGGTCTCCGGGCCATGTCCTGTCAAGTGGTGTACGAACGACCGACGTCATCCGTTCGATTGAGTCGTTCACGCTGCGGTCTCGGTGATCGCTGGCCAGCCCTCCGTGTCGATGGTGGTGTACGAGGCTGTCAGTGA
>JBOGYN010000077.1:0-2163 GCA_050696855.1 Solirubrobacteraceae bacterium
CAGTGCGGAGCGGATCGGACCGCTTCCGGACGGCACCGCGGGAGTGACGCCCGAGCCGCAGACAGAAAGAGTTCCCTCGGCCGCCGGAGGGCGTGAGACGCTTGTCTAGACCGTTTGCGCCCCTGCAACCACGGCCGTGCGTTTCGGCTGCATCGATATCGGCTCCAACACCACTCGGCTCCTGGTCGCCGCCAGCGACGGACGCCGCTTGCTGTGGATCCATCAGGAGCGCTCCTTCACCTGCATCGGGGAGGAACTGCTCGAGCGCGGGGAGCTCGGCGCGGAGAAGATCGAGGAGGTCGTCTCGGTCGTGGCCGCCCAGCTCGAGACAGCGCGGCAACTCGGCGCTTCGTCGGTCCGGGCCATAGCCACGGCGGCGATTCGCACGGCGGACAACGGGCCCCAGCTGGCCCTGGCGATCACCACCGCGACTGGCCTCGAGGTCGACATCCTGTCCGAAGAGGAGGAGGCACGCCTGGCCTTCGTCGGCGTCGCGCAGACGTTGGAGGCGATCCCCGCGGGTGCACTCGGGGTGGTAGATGTCGGCGGCGGCTCGTCCGAGCTGGTGGTCGGCACTGCCCCTGATCAGGTGGACTGGTGGGCCTCGGTCCCGCTTGGCTCGGCCGCGCTCACCCACGCCTGGCTGCGCTCAGACCCACCCACCGGCGATGAGCTTGATCGAGCGCGGCAACAGGTGCAGGCCGAACTTGAGCGGCTGAACCCGCCGTCTCCGGCGCTCGCCGTCGCCGTCGGGGGAAGCGCCACTTCGCTGGCTCGCCTGGCCGGCCCGGTACTCGACGCCGCCGCCCTGGATCGCGCCCTGGGCCTGCTGGCCGACGACCCGGCGAACGCGATCGCGGAACGATTCGCGATCGATCCCCAGCGGGCCAGGCTGCTGCCCGCCGGCCTGCTCATTCTGACCGCGGTGGCCAAGGCGTTCGCGCGTCCGCTGCGGGTCGGCCGAGGTGGAATTCGCGAGGGCGTCTTGCTAGAAGCCTTCCAAGGATGACCGCGGAACCGCCGATCCCGCCGCGCGAGGCGCTGGCCGAAGTCCGCGTACGCGCTCCTACGCGGGGAAACCGCAAGCTCGAGCGGCTGCTGCAGGCCGCCAACGCCGACCAGCAGCTCAAGGCCTGGTGGCACGCGTCGGCGGTCAATGCGACTCGACGGCTCGGGATGTCTGACCACAGCTGGGTCCACATCCAGATCGTGGTCAACATCGCCCTGCGCCTCTCACGGCTGCTTTTCCGCCGCGGCGTGGTGCCCAGCGTGGTGGCCGACTACGGCCTCAGCGAGCACGACGCCGAAGTCGTGATCGCGGCCGGGTGCCTGATGCACTGCGTCGGCATGTCGATCCATCGCGAGGATCACGAGCGCTACAGCTTGTTTCTCACCGCCGACAAACTCGGCTCGCTGCTCAGCGAGGTGTACGAGGAGCCCGAGCGCTCGATCATCGCCGCCGAAACGCTGCACGCGATCATCGGCCACCGTCGCCAAGGGGCGCCGTTCACGGTCGAAGCGGGCATTGTCCGCGTCGCCGATGCCCTCGACATGGCCCGGGGCCGCTCCCGCGTCCCGTTCGAGGCCGGCCACCAGAACATCCACTCGCTATCGGCCTACGCGATCGAGCAGGTCAAAATCTCCTCGGGACGCGACCGGGCGGTGCGGGTCGAGATCGAGATGTCCAACAGCGCCGGGATCTTCCAGGTCGACGAGCTTCTGGCCGAGAAGCTCCGGGGCTCCGGACTCGAGGAGCACATCGAGGTAATCGCCCGGATCGATGCCGAGCACGAGCAGCGGCTGCTCCCGGTGTTCCGGATCTAGGGCCATGGATGAGACCAGCCAAGACTCCGGTCCGGCTCGCCGCCGGTTCGGGTTGGCGGTGCTGGCGCTCGCCGGGCTAGTGCTCTGGGGCGGCTACTCGCACCACTGGAGCTGGACAGGAATCAATGGCCATACGGCGACCATGTGGGACTGGCTGAAGCTGTTGCTGCTCCCGCTGGCGGTGGCGGTGCTGCCCGTCTGGATGAACCGCCAGGCGCGGCTGGACCCGCGGATCAAGGCGGCCGCCCTGACCGGCGCAGGCGCCTTCGCGCTGGTCGTCCTAGCTGGGTACCTGGTGCCGTGGCCTTGGACTGGCCTGGTGGGCAACAGCCTGTGGGA
>JBOGYN010000078.1:0-4326 GCA_050696855.1 Solirubrobacteraceae bacterium
AACCACTTCAGGATGCTGTAGTCGTCGTTGCGCAGGACCAGGTAGGTGACGGGCACCGACAGCGCCGCGGCGGTCCACAGCGCCGTGATCGCGTACTGGGCCGAGCCCTCGCCGAGCACGCAGACCACGGGCCGATCGGGTTGCGCGAGCTGCACGCCGACCCCGGCCGAGATCCCGAACCCGAGGCCGCCGCTGGCGCAGAAGTAGTAGCTCCCAGGCTGGGAGATGCGCAGCCGGTTGCGCAGCGCCAGCGTGCATGAGGGTGTCTCGACGACCGCGATGCCGTCCTGGGGCCAGGCGTCGGCCAGGGCCGCCATCGCCTCCGAGCCGCTGAGCGGCTCGGCCTCGGGGGGATCGCCCGGCTCGGGGCGCGCTTCGGGGACGGCGCGGTCGGCGGTTGGGACGGCTTCGACCAGCGATTGGAGGGCGAGCCCGACGTCGCCCACGATCGCGTCCCCCATTGGCGCCCGAGCCGCCTCGCCCGGGTCCGACGTCAACGCGACCAACTCGGTGCCCGGCGCCAGCAGCGGTCCTGGGATGTAGGGGTAGTAGGGGAAGACCGAGGACCCGACGACGAGCACCAGGTCATGGTCCTTGAGCGTCTCGGAGATCGGCCCGATCGCGGGCGGGAGGACCCCGACGAAATTCGGATGGCGCTCGGGGAAGCCCAGCCGTGAGCCGCCGGTGGCCGGGCTCGCCCAGACCGGAAGCCGCTGCTTCTCGGCCAAGGCGACGGCGTGCTCCCAGGCGGCGGCGGCGTCGATGTCGGGGCCGGCCACGAGGACAGGATGCCGGGCGGCTGCGAGCCGGGCAGCCAGGGCGATGAGGGCCTCCGGATCCGGCGCCGTCCGGCCGCTGACCCGCCGCCCCAGCGCGCTGGCGAAGCGGTCCTCCTCGGCCTCGGCGTTCCAGTCGTCCATCGGGATCGAGACGAAGGCGGGACCCCGGGGGGCCAGCATCGCGTGGTGGATCGCGCGCCCCAGGGCGCCGGGGACATCCTGGGCGCGCGGGGGCTCATGGCTGTACTTCACGTACGGCTGTGGCCCGACCGTCGCGTCCCGGTTGGTCAGATTGGCCTCGATCGTGATCTGGGCGCGGACCTGCTGTCCGGCGGTGATGACCAGCGGCGATTTGTTGGCCTGGGCGTTGAAGATCCCGCCCACGGCGTTGCCGACGCCCGGGGCGGTATGCAGGTTGACGTGGGTCGGACGGCCCGTGGCCTGCGCGTAGCCGTCGGCCATCCCCATCACGACCAGCTCCTGGAGCCCGAGGATGTAGGTGAAGTCTTCGGGGAAATCGGCGAGCATCGGCAGCTCGGTCGAGCCCGGATTGCCGAAGATCGTGGTCATGCCGTGGGCACGGAACAGGTCGAACGTCGCTTCGCGGACAGTGGCCATCGAGCCGATCTCCTCCTTGGTCTGGTCGGGTGCTGCGAATGGAGCGAGCCAGACCATATTCCGCGCGCACGCAAAGTGCTCCCGTCGCCGGACCGGGGGTAGGCGCCCCCGCCCGCTATCGGCCGTGCCCGAGCGTCGCCGCGACGCTATTTCGGCAGCGCCGCCCGGGTCAGGCGGGGGAAGTAACCGGAGAGGATTCCGTGGTCCCAGTTGAAGCCGGGCTGCACACGGCACGGCACGTTGGCCCCGCCGAGGGGCACCTGGGCGGAGTTTCCGGTGTTGGCACAGCTCGCGCTCTGCAGGCCGCCGGAGCCGACGTTGGTCAGGTCGCCGGGCGAGAAGTAGGCGTTGTTTCGATTGGAGGGCTCGCGCACCGCCTGGCCGTAGATGGACTCGTTACCGATCATGCTGATCGCCCGGATGTAGCTGGCCGATCCCGTGGGCGTGTTGGCCGGTGCCGAGGCCTCGAGCGTGGCCGCGAGATCGGCCATCGCGGTGACCAGTTCCTCCCGGTAGGCGGCGACGAACGTGATCGTCGGGGCGAGCTCCCGTACGGCGGGCAGCAGCACGTCGACCGCGGGCCGGAAGGCGGTGGTGAAGCGCTGTACGGCGGGGAGCGCCCGACCGGCGGCCGC
Organism: Solirubrobacteraceae bacterium; assembly: GCA_050696855.1. Taxonomy (GTDB): domain Bacteria; phylum Actinomycetota; class Thermoleophilia; order Solirubrobacterales; family Solirubrobacteraceae; genus Palsa-465. The sequence continues at coordinate 2,033 of JBOGYN010000078.1, forward strand.
GATCAGCCCCGGGGCGGCGCGCAGGAGCTTGACCGCGGGACCGGAGAGGCGGATCAGGTCGTGCAGGGCCGGGGCGAGCAGCGGCGCGACCGGCCGCAGCGCGTCGAGCGAGGGCCGGGCGTAGCCGAGCGTGCCCCCCAGCGTCCGCAGCGTCGTCCGGAGGTTGGTCAAGAAGGCCGGTAGCGCATCGACGGTGTCGGTCAGCGCGCGATTGCGGGCCGCCGTGGCGCTCAGCACCTGATTACCGGCGGTGATCAGAGTCCGCAGGGCGGCCGAGCGGTCACCGAGGGTGGTCAGGACCGTCGCCCCGTTGGCGATCACCCCGCGGACGCTGGTCTGCTGCTGGTCCAGGACGCCAACCATCGCCGTCAACTCGGTCAGCGCCGGGTCGAGGTTGCCGATCGTGTTTGACAAGGACTGCCCCTGCCCGGCCAGCGCCGTCGCCGAACCGGTCAGGAAGGCCTCGAAGTTGTGCTGGGTCGGGGCGTCGAAGGCGCCCAGGACCTGGTCCAGCGACTGGGTCTGCCCTACCTGGGCGTTGGGGATCGTCGCGCCGTCGCGGAACGATCGCCCGCGGCGGCTGGCGGCCGAGAGCTGGACGTAGCCCTCGCCGAGCAACGTCTTGACGCGCAGAATCGCCCGGGTGTCGGCGGGCAGCGGCGCGTAACGGGGATCGATGTCCATCGTCACGTACGAGCTCACACCGCGGTTGGAGATCCCCGCGACCTGGCCGACGTTGACCCCCGAGATCCGGACGTCGGCACCGGGCACGAGCAGGCCGGACTCCCGGAACAGCGCCGAGACCCGGTAACCCTCGGGGGCGAACGGGATCGTGCCTCCGAACTGCGTCCACACGAACACGATCAGCCCCACGCACGACAGCGTGAAGGCGAGCGCCGCGAACACGGCCGAGCGTCTGGGGGCCTGGGTCACCATCGGGTCAACATCCGAACGTCGTCCCGAGCACGGTCTCGAGCAGCGGCCCAAGGGTCGACGCCTTCAGCGACGAGCACGACGAGAGCAGCAGCGCCCGCCAGGCGGGCCCGTTGGCATCGGAATTGGAGATGAACGAGTCGGCGTTGTGGGCAAACCAGGCCAGCCAGTAGAGGAAGCCCGGGTTCTGGGCGCCCGGGGTGAAGGCGAGCTCGTTGGTGGTGTAGGCGAGCACCTGAAACGAAGAGGTCAGCGCCGGAACCTCGACCTTGAGGTCTGAGGTCAGGGGCGGCAGCTGAGTGGCGAGCGGCAGGACGGCCGAGACGAAAGCGGGGATCTTTTGCAGGGGCAGCAGCCCGGCACTCCGGATCAGGGTCTGGGAGTTGCGCAGGGTGGTCGGGAGGTTGCGGGCGGTGGGCAGAAGCGCGACCGCGGCCGGTCCGAGCGCGTTGGCGAGCCCGGTCACGTCGGTCAGGGTCTGGCGCGCGGTCTGCAGCGTCCCCGGCAGCCGCACGATTGACGTCCGCAGGGCCATGTTCTGGTTCGCCAGCGCCGACACGGTGGCATCACCGGCCCGGACCACCGTGGCCAGCTGGGTGTCCTTGACGCTGGTCGCCCGGGTCAAGGTGCCGAGGTTGTGGACGATGGCGGCCAGCGCGTGGCGGCGGGCGGCGAGCAGATCGCCGATCTGGCGTAGCTGGCCGGTGGTCGGGCCGAGGGTGCGCATCAGCGCCCGGATGTCAGGGCCGCGACCCTGGGTGCCCTGACCGAGCTCCGTGATCAGGCTGGATAGCCACTCGCGAGTGTCCCCGTCCAGCGCGGCGAGCAGCTCGTCGGAGTCAATCGGCGAGGTCGTCTGACCGACGGCGATCGTCGCGCCGCGGGGGAGCAGCCCGGCCCGCCGCGTGCCCGGCTGGATGTCGACCTGCATGTCCTTGAGCGGCGTGTTGGGCACCAGCTCCGCCGTGGCGTTGCGGTACAGGTGCGGGAGCTTGCCGGGATCGATGTCCATTCGGATGATGCCCTGCCCGTTGGCCAGCGAGGTGCCGGCGATCTCGCCCACGTGGACCCCGGCCACGAGCACCGGCTCGCCCAGGCCGGGCACTACCGCGGCGGCGGTGGGGAAAGCGGCGTTGACGGTGTAGAAGCTCTGAAACGGGTTGGGGAGACGCTGCTGGAGCAGGATGTAGAAACCCGAGGCGGTGCCGACCACGATCAGCGCCAGCAGGACCAGGAACGAGCGACCGTAGCGCCGGATCTGGGTGCGGGTGCGGCGGCTCATCGGGGCTTCCTGGGCTTGGTCAAGGCCGCCACCCGGGCCAGCGTGGCGGCGCGCAGCTGGGCGCGGTGCAGCGCCGGGG
>JBOGYN010000079.1:0-1692 GCA_050696855.1 Solirubrobacteraceae bacterium
GCTCGAGCCTGATGAGATCGAGGATCGCGTGGTCGCCGAGCTCGGCGCCTCCGCGCTGTTCGGGGCCCGCTTTCGCGAGAACGCCGCGCGCTCGCTGCTGATTCCGCGGGCGCGGCCGGGCAAGCGCACCCCCCTTTGGCAGCAGCGGCTAAAGTCCCAGTCCCTGCTCGAGGTGGCCAAGAAGTACGGCGACTTCCCGGTCGTGCTCGAGACCTACCGCGAGTGCCTGCGCGACGTTCTCGACGTCCCGGGCCTGGTCGAGATCCTCACGCGTCTGCACCGGCGAGAGCTGAGCCTGGTCGAGGTCGAGACCGCGACCGCTTCGCCGTTTGCGTCCTCGCTGCTCTTCGATTACGTCGCCACCTACATGTACGAGGGCGACACGCCCAACGCCGAGCGCCGCGCCGCCGCCCTGTCGCTGGACCGTGACCTGCTGCGCGAGCTGCTCGGCCAAGACGAGCTGCGCGACCTGATCGACCCCGGTGCGCTGGACTCCGTCGAGGCCGATCTGCAGTGCCGCTCGGAGGCCGCCCGGGCCGTGAACCGCGACGGCCTGCTCGACGTGCTGCGCCGCGTGGGTGACTTGTCCTTGGCCGAAGCTGGTGACCGCGTACTGCCCGGGCTGGATCCAGCGACGATGCTCGAGGACCTGCGCGGCGAGCGCCGCACGGCCCGCGTCCGCGTCAACGGCGAGGAGCGCTGGATCGACGCCGCCGACGCCGGCCTGTACCGCGACGCGCTCGGCGCCGCGCCTCCCGGCGGCCTGCCCGCCGTTTTCCTCGAGGACGTCCCCGACGCACTGACGCGGCTGCTGCGCCGCTACGGGGCCACCCACGGTCCCTTCACTGGTTAGGAGGTCCGTCAGCGCTACGGAATCGACGCCTCGGTGGCGCTGCGCGAGCTCGAGCGCGACGGCGCCCTGGTCAGGGGCGAGCTGCGCCCGGGCGGGTCTGATCGCGAGTGGTGTGAACCCGAAGTTCTGCGGCGGCTGCGCCGCGCCTCGCTGGCCGTGCTGCGCCAGGAGATCGAGCCCGCCGAGCAGCGCGATCTGGCCCGCTTTCTGCCCGCCTGGCAGGGCGTCGACCGCCATCCGATCGGATCCCACCCACCCGCCGGGGTCGACCGCCTGCGCGAGGCGCTCGTCCCGCTGCAGGCGCTGGCCCTCCCGGCCGAGGTCTGGGAGCGCGACGTCCTGCCGCGCCGGGTGGGCGCGTATTCGCCCAGCTGGATGGATCAGCTGTGCGCGAGCGGGGAGCTGGTCTGGATCGGAGCAGGGGCGCTCGGTCGCGGCTCGGGCCGGGTGGCGCTGTACTTCCGCGACGACCTGGCGCTGCTCGGGCCGCCTCCGTTCCGAGGCGAGGTTCCGGACGGGCCGGGTCACGCCGCGGTGAGCGCGCGGCTCGCCGCCGGGGCCTGCTTCTTCACCGATCTGCTGGTTGACGTCCCGCTCTCCCCCGAGGAGATCCAGGAGGCACTGTGGGATCTGGCCTGGTCCGGGGCGGCGACCAACGACGCCTTCGCACCCCTGCGTGCGCCCCGCCTGACCCTGGCCCGGGCGCAACGTCAGCACACCCGTGGCAGCACTCGGCGCGGCGGGCGCTTCGGCGCAAGCCGTCGCCGGGACGCTGCGGCGGCGCATGTGCAGGGCCGCTGGTCGCTGACGGCGCCGCTGTTGCAGGGCGAATTTGATCC
>JBOGYN010000080.1:0-4090 GCA_050696855.1 Solirubrobacteraceae bacterium
TCCACGACCGCCAGGACGATGCGATAGCGCTGTTCCACCACGCTCAACTCCACAAGCATCCCGGCCCTCTCCTCGGTGCTCAGCCAATCGCTGAACCCAAGGTCAGGCCGGGCGGCCGTGTCAAGAAAGAGCCGGAACCGCGCCGAGCGGTGTCAAGGATGTACCGGAACTCCGGTGTCGCCTTTTAACCGGAACCGCACAACCCGCCACTTGAACTTATGTGCCCACGGCGTGTCCACGAAGTGTCCACCGGCGGACGCCATTTGGTGTGAAGCAACCGCCGGTGTCGACGCTCTCAGCGTCGCCGAAAGAGGAGATACCAGGCGATCCAATTGCGAACGGATTTCTTTCGATCCCGGTGTGCGGGACTCTCCCATGCCGCCACGCGGTCAACCAACTGGTGAAGCGACGCGACGTCCGTGCCCTTTCCCTCATCGCCGCCGTACTCGTCACCTACGTGACTGAGAAAGCGGGTCAGGGCTGCCCTGAGATCGTCGACCGCAAAGTCGTTGGATACGGCTGCCTCTATCGGTGTGCCGGCTCGAGTGGGCGCGAACCTTACGATGCGCCCGTCTTCAACCCAAGCGTTTTCGGCATCTCCCGGTTCGCACAAGAACGATGCAAGGGCTTCCACCGACGCCCACACCTTCACGTCGTAGCCATCGGCCGTGATCACGCGATGCCCCGCAGAGGCTTGGTCCACCCGCCGGATCCTATCAGCCTATCTTGCCGTCAGCCGTGACACCTCCGTGAACCCCCTAGAGCCGCCGGATTCGGGTACCCGCCGGCGGTCGCAGGCGAACAGTCGATTCCCGTTCTGCGAACTTGCACGGGCGCCTTCGGATGGTCCCGAACACCGCCCTCCCGAGCTGGTAGACCGCAAGACTGCCTTTCAGGAGCCGTACCCATCGGACTGGGACTCGTAGGACGCGTTCCTGTTTCTTGCCTCACGCTGTCGCCGGTTGGCCAACCAAAACATGATCGAAACGGAGGCCGTAAGTGCCAGCACCCCACCTATAACACCGCCGATCCACGGAAGTGGCGCGTCGGGGTGCGTGCGGTCCGTTGCAGTGTCAGCGCCGATCGCAAACCCAAAGAAGGCGGCAATGACCGTCATCACAACCCCGAAGAGCGGGATTCGCATCCAAGCTCGACCGACCGCCGACGGTGTCCGCGCTCTGTCGTCGCGGCTGTACCAGAGCAAGCCTTCCGCTACGAGACTAAGGAATACGTCCAGGACAATGAGCAGAGGCACCTTCAAGAGTACCGAGGCCAGAAGCGCCGCGAACTCGGCCACTGCCAGCATGGTGCGTCCGAGGACAGGCCGCGTTGCTGCGTACCAAGCGCCCGTTAGCAACATCACCGCCAACGGACCGTTCAGGTATGCGTCTGTCACAGCGTCGCTCGCAGGCACGAGAGGATTCCTCCCTCCCGTGGCGCCCAACAACGCCCCCACTGCGAGCAACAGGCAGGTGCCGTGAAGAGCCGACGCTGCCTGGGCCAAACGCGTCGGTACCGAAACATGTCCCGTGGGCAGCGTGGTTTCATACGAACTGAGTGACCCCCCTCGCCAGGCCAGGATCGCGATGCCTCCGCTGGCGCCCACACCAAGCCCGATCAGGACCGGAAAGTACAAGACGATTGACGTCGCCACGGCGACGAGTTCCAGACCCAATAACGCCTTGCGGCCAGCCTCCGGATGCCGACCGAGGAAGAAAGACACTCCCATGAGACCACATCCGATCGCAACGCTCACACCTAGGCCCAGACGAGCAGCACCCCCGGAAAGCAGAGGGCGCGGCCCAGACGCGGCGGCGAGCAGCATGAGGCCGGCAATCGCCAGCAGGGTCCCCTGCGCGACGGCCGTGATCTGCATAAGGCGGATGGAGGCCTGAGGGGGCATGCTGCGATCATCATCGGGCCCGTGGTCGACTCGAAGGCTTCAGCGACATCCGCGCCGGACAGTTGCACAGTCGTCGCGGCTTCCTTTCACGCTGGATGTGGTCTCACAGCGCGGACGCCGATGGCGCACCCGACGACTATGGAAGGCCGTTTGGCGGGGTGGCCAGCCAGCTATGACTCGGCTTTGACACCTGCGTTGACACCTCCGTTGGTGGCCGCCAGCGGCCTTTGACGAGCATCGGCGGCCGAGTCCCTCCGGTGAGCTGAACTAACCCGACCGTCCACGGTCAACGGCGAACGTCGCCCGCCCCAGCTTCAAAACCGCACTGTGAACCCGGAGTCGTTATGACGCCGCCGCGCCGGTAACGGGCGGTCGCCCCTCGACAATGCGGATCTCTCCTCCCAACGCCCGTACCAGAATCCGAAGCGTCGCGAGTGTCGGGTTTGCGCGACCCGACTCGATGCGACTGATCTCACTCTGAGTAATGCCGGTCGCCAGCTCGAGATCCTTCTGAGTCATCTGCCGCTGCCGCCGGAGCTTGATGAGCGCGGCCACCAAGCCGTAATACTCGTGGAGAGCTTGCATCTCCGCCACGGCCGCGGGCCCTTCCACGCGAGCCTCGCCTTCCAAGCTCTCCATGAACGCAGCGAAGTCGCCGTTCTTCTTCAACCTGCTCATGTATGGGTTATATCACATATTCCCATCGATCTATCACGGTTCGTACGTCCCTCGCGCTAGGCGATCCCGGAAGTCCCTCAGTCGACTCTCGGCCAGCCGGATCTCCCGCTCCTCTCGTCCCTTGGACGGTGCCTCGCCCTTGTCGTACCCGGCGACGAGCAGGATGACTCTGTCGCCATGCGCGTGGCAGTACACCCGCAGGAGGATGTCCCGCTCCCGCTTGGCGCGCGTCTCCCCCGGCGGGAGCAGACCGAGGTTGTGCAGGACCTCCTGAGCGTTGTGGCGCAGCCGGAACTCGAAGAGGCCCTTGCTGATCGGCTTGCCGTACTCGGTCTTGCAAACCCCGACGCCTTCTTGCTGAAGGATGTGGAACATCGCAACTCCGAGAGCGCGCGCCTTGCTACGGTCGAGTCTCTGCAGCCACTCGCGCACAGGCCGACGGCCGTCGACATCGCGGTAGAACTCAAGCTCGTAAGGCGCGTCTGTCATCGCCCACCAGAGCCACCGAACACGTCCTCCATCGCCGTCACCGCCTGCTGAGCCATCGACGGCGTCACGTGCGAGTAGAGGTCGAGCGTGATGCCCACCGACGCGTGCCCAAGCACTTCGGACACCACCTTGGTGTGCACGCCCTGGGCCGCCATGAGCGTGGCGGCTGTATGGCGAAGGTCGTGGAAGCGAACGTGAGGGATCCCAGCGTCGGCGAGCAGCGGCGTGAACGAGCGGGCGATCAGGTTGCGCGGCTCAATCGGCCCGCCCAGCTCGTTGGTGAACACGAAGCCACTGTCGACCCACTCGGTTCCCGCGAGGTCCCTTCGGCGCTCATGGCCGCGCGCGTGTCGAGTCAGGACGTCGACAGCGACGGACGTCAGCGGGATCCGGCGCATTGATGTCTTCGTCTTCGGCTGCGCCCGCTCAAGGACGGACGTTCCGTCCGCGCGCTTCACCCGCTGGAGTGTGCCGGTGACCGTCAACGTCCGCCCCGGGATGTCGACATCCGCCCAGCGCAGCGCGAGCAGCTCGCCGCGACGCATCCCCGTGGTCAGCGCCAGCACGTACAGCGCCTCGAGGCCGGCATGCTGCGGCGTCTTGGCCGCGGCGAGCAGCGCGCGCGCCTGGTCGATTGACAGGACCTGCATCTCCGGGTGAGCGCGCCCCGGCGGGTCCACGAGGTCGGTCGGGTTGCGAGCGATGACACCACGCCTAGTCGCCTGCGACAGCGAGCGCCGCAGGATGGCGTGGACGTGCTGCACCGTAGTTCGGCTCAGGCCCTTGGCCAGGAGCCCGGCGTACAGGCGGTCCAGCTGCTCCGCACGCACCCGCGCAACCGGCAGCCGTCCGATGGCTGGGAGGATGTGGAGGCGGATGTGTCGCTCGTAGGTGCCGGCGGTGGAGGGACGCAGCGACCGCCGCGCCCCAGTCAACCAGTCGTCCATGTACTCGGCGACCGTCAGGCGGTCGGTCGGGACCGGGAGGCCCGACCGCACCGCCCCGAGCGCGGCCTGCAGC
>JBOGYN010000081.1:0-4373 GCA_050696855.1 Solirubrobacteraceae bacterium
CTCGCCATGTGCTCGCTGAACATGTGGGCGTACCTGGCCGCGTACGAGCTTCCCCACGACGACCCCGAGCGGCTCGAAGCGCGGGTCCGGATCGACTATCCGATCGCGGCCGACACCGTGCTCGGCCTTGGCGTCCTACCGACCCTGCGTCTCCAGCACGGCTTCTCGGAACCAGCCGCCATCAACCGCTTCGAGCGGGTGCTGGTGCTCTGTCACTGGGCCTGGTTCATGGTTCCCCACGCCAGCGTGCTCTACGTGCGCCTGCGCCGGCCCGAGCGCTTCACGTCCGCGGCTGCGCGCATGTACTCCGTTTTTGACCTCGGCGCCGGCTTTTACTGGGCGCTGCCCACGGCGCCGCCCTGGTATGCCGCCCGGCACGGCCGATTCCCCGCTGCCGGGGATCCCGCGCTCAGGCGTATGATGATCGAATACGGGGAGGAGTTCTGGGGCGACCGCTGGCCCTCCCTCTACGATGTTCTGGGAGGAAACCCGCTGGCTGCCATGCCGTCGCTGCATTTCGCTACGTCGCTGATGGGCGCCCACCTCCTCGCGGAGGTGGACCCTGTCGCGGGCGCAGTCGGCTTAGGCTATGCGGTTGTCCTCGGACTCGCGCTCGTCTACCTGGGTGAGCATTACGCCATTGACCTGGTCGGGGGCGCCGCGCTGGCCGAGACGGTCCGCCGCGCCGCGCCCGTGGCGGCGCCGCTCGCTCGTCGCTTCGCCCGGGCGCTGGTGGCCCTCGAGCACCTGGCGGCGAGTGGATAGGGCCGGCCTGTAGATATGCGCGACAAGGCCTCAACCGATCAGCACGAGCCCGTGCCGGACGAGGCCGAGGGTCAGCGGCCTGGGGCCGCCTGGGACGAGATCCGGGCCCGACCGCCGGCGGGGGGCGACCACACCAGCGAGGAGATGCCGCGGATCCGGCTGACGCGCGGGCGTCTGCTCGCCTCGATCGTGTTCGTCGTCTCGACGGTCGCCTTTTTGTATTTCGTCTTGCCCAAGCTGCTGGGCCTGCGCGAAACCTGGAACCGCATCCAGCACGGCAACGGCTGGTGGCTGGCGCTGGCGGCGATCTTCGAGGTCGCCTCGTTTCTGGGGTACGTGGCGCTCTTCCGGGTCGTGTTCGTACGCGGCGACTCGCGGATTGGCTGGCGTGCCAGCTATGAGATCACGATGGCGGGCCTGGCCGCCACTCGCCTGTTCGCCTCGGCCGGGGCGGGCGGGATCGCGCTGACCGCCTGGGCGCTGCGGCGCTCAGGGCTGGAGGGGAGGATCGTCGCGTGCCGGATGATCGCCTTCATGGCCCTGCTCTACGGGGTCTACATGGCCACACTGGTGATTGTCGGGCTCGGGCTCTACCTCGGGATCTTTGCCGGCTCGGCTCCGTTTGCGATTACCGTGATCCCGGCCATCTTCGGGGGCGCGGTGATCCTCATCTTTCTCGCCGTCTCGCTCGTGCCGGGGGATTTCGACCGGCTGGTCAAGCGCTGGTCGGGCGCCGGGCGGCTGGCGCGCCTGGCCCAGCGCATGGCGACGGCGCCGGCGGCCGCGGCCAGTGGTGTGCGCACGGCGATCGACCTGGTTCGCACGCGCAACGCGCAGCTGCTGGGCGCAATCGCCTGGTGGGGCTTTGACATCGCGGTGCTGTGGGCGTGTTTTCACGCCTTCGGGGGCTCGCCCCCGACGGCCGTGGTGATCATGTGCTATTTCGTCGGCATGATCGGCAACGCCCTCCCGCTCCCGGGTGGCATCGGCGGCGTGGACGGGGGCATGATCGGTGCCTTCACCGCCTTCGGCGTTCCTGTCCAGCTCGCAGTGGTCGCCGTGCTGGCCTACCGCGGCTTCGCCTTCTGGCTGCCGACCCTGCCGGGCGCCGTGGCCTACCTCCAGCTGCGGCGGACGGTCGCCCGCTGGCAATCGAACGAGCCTCGCGCCACCAGCAACGCCGCTAGCTATACTTAATGAAGTGACCGGCCAGCGAATCGAGAACGTGATCATCGTCGGCAGTGGACCGGCGGGCTACACAGCCGCGCTCTACACCGCGCGGGCCGACCTCAACCCGTTGGTGATCGAGGGTTTCGCTTGGGGCGGCCTGCTCCAGCAGACCACCGACGTCGAGAACTACCCGGGCTTCCCGGAGGGCGTCATGGGCCCCGAGATGATGCAGAGTTTTCGTGCTCAGGCCGAGCGCTTCGGCGCGCGCCTGGAGACCGACGAGGCGACGTCGGTCGAGCTCTCCGCGGATTCGGCCGCCGGCGCACACAAGGTCTGGGTCGGCGACCAGGTGCATCTGGCCAGGACGGTTGTCCTGGCGATGGGCGCCGAGCACCGCAAGCTCGGGGTAGCCGGCGAGCAGGAGCTCTCCGGGCGTGGGGTCAGCTACTGCGCGACCTGCGATGCCGCGTTCTTCAAGGACGTGCCGACGATCATCGTCGGCGGGGGAGACTCAGCCATGGAGGAGGCCATCTTCCTGGCCAAGTTCGCCTCCCGGGTCGTGGTCGTCAACCGCCGCGAGGAGTTCCGAGCCTCGGCGATCATGCTCGACCGTGCTCGCGCCGTGCCCAATATCGAGTTCCTCACGCCCTACGTGATCGACGAGTTCGTCGCCGGCGAGAGCAAGGCCCTTGCCGTGGCGCGGCTGCGCCACACCGGCGATGATTCGCTCCGCGATCTGGAGATCGGGGGCGCCTTCATCGCCGTGGGTCACGATCCCCAGTCCCAGCTGGTCGCCGGCCAGGTCGAGACCGACGACGAGGGCTACGTGATCACCAAGGGCCGTTCGACGCTGACCAATCTGCCCGGCGTGTTCGCCGCCGGCGACCTTGTCGACCACACCTATCGGCAGGCCGTCACCGCCGCGGGCTCAGGCTGCCAGGCGGCGCTCGATGCCGAGTGGTATCTGCGTGACAATCCGGGGGCGGACGCGTCCGTCTCCGAGGTGGCCCGGGCGACCGGCGCCTCGAGCTGAGCTCTTACGGCGGCAGACCGGTAGTGGCTGGCGTCCAGCGCTAGTGGGAGGCTCGCTAGTAAGGGCAGCCGCTGGCCGGACCGGTGTTGCCCGACGGCTGATGGGCGCCCATCGGCAGGCCAAAGTCCTGGGTCCAGGTGCCGGGGCCTCCGGCGCCCGCCACTGAGCCCTGACTGACGCCCGTACCGACGTCGAGGAACGACGGCGAGAGGACATTGCGGCAGTGGTCGGGACTGGCCATCCAGCCGCTGACGACCGTAGCGGGCGTGTCATAACCGGCGGCGATGTTCTCGCCGACCATCGACCAGTTGAAGCCGACGGCGCTGATCCGGGCCGAGAAGTTGGAGCCGTGGCCGAAGGCGCGGGCGCGAACCATCGAATTGGTCCAGCCCTGGGCGGAGCGATTGAGACGGGCGTTCTCGTGCAGCCGGGGCAGGTGGCGCCGGGTTCGCTGGCGGTTGACCAGGCACACCACCGCGGCCTGCATGGCCGGGCGGGAAGCCGCGGAAATCCGCGTGTGGGCATCCGCACAAGGGCTATGAGCGCTCGCCGCCGGGGTGGCGACAGCCGCGGCCAAGCCGATCGCGGAGAGCGAACCGACCACCATGCGCCTGCCAAACGTCGAACCACGTGCTGCAATGCGACACAGCATTGCCGTGTCCATATCAGCCATACCGTCTGCCTCGGTTGGGTGCCTCCGCTCGATAAGCGCTCCCGGCGCGTATCGATCAAACGTCCAGCGGAGAAGCGGTCACCCTACAACAAACGTCCGCCAGGCCCGAATCAGGCGATATTGGTCCACACGGTCTTGGTCTCGAGGTACGAGTCCAGCCCGTCGCGGCCGTGCTCGCGGCCGACGCCCGAGCTCTTGAAGCCGCCGAACGGCGCCCCGGGGTCAGTCAGCCCCCAGCAGTTGACGTACACCGAGCCGGCGTGGAGCAGGGTGGCCAGCCGGTGGGCGTTGCCGACGTCTCGTGTCCACACGCCCGCCGCCAGCCCGTACTCGGTGTCGTTGGCGCGCGCGGCAACCTCCTCCAGCGTTTCGAAGGGCATCGCGACCAGCACCGGACCGAAGATCTCCTCCCGGGCGATCCGCAGATCGTCGCTGGTGGCGGTGAACAGGGTGGGGGACACGAAGTAGCCGTCCTCGCCGACGGCCGCCCCGCCCGTGACCAGCTCGGCCCCCTCCTCCTGGCCGACCTCGATGTAGCGCAGCACACGCTCCTGCTGCTCGCGGGAGATGACCGGGCCGATCTGGGTGCCGGGCGTGAGGCCGGGGCCGAGCCGTGCCTGGTCGGCGCGCTCGGCGAGGGCAGAGACCACGTCGTCGAACTGGTCGCGGTGAACGAACAGGCGGCTACCGGCGTTGCACGCCTGGCCGGTGTTGTAGTAGATGGCCTGGAAG
>JBOGYN010000082.1:0-2113 GCA_050696855.1 Solirubrobacteraceae bacterium
CCTCGACGCCGTCGAGGACTCGGTAATCCTTGGAGTCGGCCACCGTCTGATAGAGGTAGTGGAGCCGTCGCTCGAGCAGCTTGGCGAACTCGGCGCGGCTCGGTTGCCGGTGCAGCACGGCCACGAAGGTCTGGCGGCCCACCTCGGGGTCGGTCATTCCGGTGTCGGTGAACTGGCTGATGTCGGCCGGGATGCCGTAGAGCTCGTCGAAGGCCATCCGCCACGAGGCGGCCCCGGCCCCGCCGCTGATGATCAGCGTGCCGTCGATGTCAAACAGGATCGCGATGCGCTCGGGCATGTCAACTCTCCAGGTCGCGTGTCACCGGGCGGGTTTCTCGGCGTGACCGCCGAACTGGCTGCGCATCGCCGACAGCGCCTGATCCGCGAACAGATCGAGGTGGCGGGAGGCAAACCGCGAGAACACCGCGGTCAACAGCACTGGCGCCGGGACCCCTTCCTCGACCGCCGCGATCGCTGTCCAGCGACCCTCCCCCGAATCAGACACCTGGCCAGAAAACTCCTCAAGCTTCGGCGATGCAAATAGTGCCGACGCGGTCAGATCGAGCAGCCACGAGGCGATCACACTGCCGCGCCGCCAGACCTCGGTCACGTCGGTCAGGTCCAGGTCGTAGGGGTAGTCTTCGGGGTGCTCGAGCGGTGCCGTCTCGGCATCGGACTCGCGCTGCACGCCGCCCGCGTTGGCGTGCTTGAGGATGTTCAGACCCTCGGCGTAGGCGGCCATGGCGCCGTATTCGATCCCGTTGTGCACCATCTTCACGAAATGCCCGGCGCCATTTGACCCGCAGTGCAGGTAGCCCTGCTCAGCGCTCGCGGGTTCGCCGGTACGACCCGGGGTGCGCGGCGCCGCGTCCACGCCCGGGGCGATCGCTGCAAACAGGGGCTGAAGCCGCTGCACCACCTCGTCCTCGCCGCCGATCATCAGGCAGTAGCCGCGATTAAGCCCCCACACGCCGCCGCTCGTGCCGCAGTCGACGTAATGCACGCTCTGACCTGACAGCTCCTTCGCGCGGCGGATGTCGTCGCGGTAGTAGGAGTTCCCGCCGTCGATGATCGTGTCGCCGGCTTCCATGAGCCCCGCCAGCTCGCTAACCGTCTGCTCGGTAATCTGCCCGGCGGGGACCATCACCCACACCGCCCGCGGCTTCTCCAGAGCCGCGACGAGTTCCTTCAGCGAACCAGCGCCGGTCGCACCCTCGCCCGCCAGCTCCTTGACGGTGCTGGCCTTCGTGTCGTAGACGACGCATTCGTGCCCCGCCGGCAGCAGCCGACGCACGAGGTTCGATCCCATCCGGCCCAGTCCCACCATTCCCAATTGCATCCGGCTATCTCCTCGCTATTTGATTTGGGCAAACTGAGATGCGGGGCGCGCGCATCAGTAGAAGAGCTGCGGGTCGACGCGACTGCGCAGCTCCTCGCCGCACAGGTAGCGGCGCAGGTTCTCAGTGAACAGCTCGTCAATGCGCTCGTTCTCGCGCATCGAAAGCGCCGCTGTGTGTGGGCTGATCATCACGTTTGACAGATCCCACAGCGGACTGTCTGCGGGTAGCGGCTCGGTCGCGAAGACCTCGAGCGCGGCACCCTTCAGGCGCTGCTCGCGCAACGACTGCACCAGCGCCGGCTCGTCGATCACCCCGCCGCGCCCGACGTTGACCAGGATCGCGCCCGGTCTGAGCGCCGCGAACGCATCCAAATCGAGCATCCCCCGCGTCTCCTCGGTCAGCGGCAGCGTCACGACCACGGTGTCGGCGCGCGTGAGCACGTCATGCAGGTGCTCGGACTCATACACCTCGTCGACGTGCGGCGAGTCACTCACGCCGCGGCGGTTGACGCCGATCGTGTGCATCCCAAACGCTTTGGCCAGACGGGCGACCTCCGTCCCGATCGCTCCCAGCCCGAGCACGAGAACAGTGTTGCCGCGTAGCTCTGCCACCGGATAGTGGTCCCAATGGTGCGCGCGCTGATCAGCCGAGAGGCGCGGCACGCCCTTGATGAAATGAAGCAGCCCCATCAGGCAGAACTCAGCCAGTGGTCCGGCGTGCACGCCACTGGCGCTCGTGACCACCACCCGCTCAAGCTCCTCCTCGGTCAGCCC
>JBOGYN010000083.1:0-3215 GCA_050696855.1 Solirubrobacteraceae bacterium
GGCGAGACCTCGGCGATCGAGCCAGCCGAGGAGCAGCTCGTCAGCACGCCGTAGGCCGTAGCGGGTCGAGATCTCGATCAGCGCCTCGGCGCCGGCCTTGGCGCCCGGACCTGGGAGGGCGGCCAGCGCAGCCAGCGCGAGCTGCGCGTCGACCAGGTCGAGCTGGCGCTCGATCGCGAGACGGCTGCCCCACCGGGCGGCGATTCTCGGGTAGGTGTGCGGCTCGAGCTCCAACAATGCGAGGCAGATGTCGAGCGCGTCCTCGAGTGGCACCGAGGGTAGTTCGGCGGCAGCCGCGCGGATCAACAGCGCGCTCGATCTCGTCTCCAGGACGCGTCGCAGACGGGTGTATGGATGGCCCTGGGAGGTCATCGAGAGCAGTCGGGAGCGAACAGGGACACCGGCGAACAGATGTTCGCACCAGGGGGAGGGTCAGGCAACGAGACCGCCTTCGATGGGGTGGCGGGCAGGCCCCCTCAGCAGGCCACAACCGGCTTGGCTGTCAAGCATCTGAAGGGCCCACCGTCCCCCGGGATCACGGGGAATCCAACTGATCACGGAGAGACCCCGGGGGACGCCGTACGGCGGGAGTCCGGTTCAGATGCTTGACAGCGCGGCGCCGGCCGCGGCCTTCGCTGGGGCATGCCCACCACCCCACACACCAGGAGGCCAGCATGACCCCGAAGCCCCCGAGCGCGCGGCAGCTCAACTACCTCAAGGCGCTCGCGAACCGCACCGGTCAGACGTTCACCTACCCCAGGACCAGCAGCGGCGCGAGCCGCGAGATCCAGCGGCTCAAGACCGTAGAGCCCAGCAGCCGCATCGAGCTCGAGCTCGAGCGCCTCGACGTCGCCGCCGAGCAGGCCGCGCGCGAGGCCAACTGCGACGTCCGCGTCGACCTCAGCGAAATCGAGGGCTACGGCTCAACTGCGACCTGGAGCCGACGGTCATGACCACGCCGACCGTCACCGAGATCCGGCGGAACGGCAACCCCGTCGGCGAACGGATCGAACTCGCGCGCTACACCGTCCCCGTCGGCGAGCGCGTCCTGTACGGCCAGCGCGTCAACGGGGTGGTGCGAGTCACGGACGTCCCGGCCCAAGGCCGCGGCCGCGCCTACCTCGTCGAGCGTGAGCTCGAGCAGGACGGTTACAGCGCCCTCAACGCGCTTGTCTCCGACTACCTGGACCAGGCTCAGCTGCTCAAAGACGTGCCCATGGCCGTCTCGCCCCTCATCTGAGCGGTGCTTCACTCGCCATCGAACGGCTTAGCGGGTCCGGTTTTCGCCCAAACCAGGGGCGCCAGCACGAGCCGTGAGATCCGTGTCACAGCACCGAAGCGGGGCCCCCGGCATCGGTCGCTCGCTGCTGGCCGCGCTCGCCGGCGGATCGCCGACGGGCGTGGACGACACCACCAGTCGAGCAATACCCTGTCCACTCATGCCGATTCCGGACTACCAGACGCTCATGCTGCCCGTCCTGCGGCTTCTCGCCGATGGCGCCGAACACACGGCTGGCTCCGCCATCGCCGCGCTGTCGGACGAGTTCCAGCTCACCTCGGCGGAGCGGGAGCAACTGGTCGGCAGCCAGCGGATCAGCCTCATGGCGAGTCGTGTCCATTGGGCGATGACCTACCTTGCCCAGGCCGGCCTGACCGACCGCCCCCGACGGGGAGTCTGGCGGATCACCGCTGAGGGCACCCGCCTGGTCTTGACCGATCCAGAGCGGATCGACACCACGGCCCTCGAACACTATGCGGGCTTTCGAAGCTTCATCAACAGGAGCGCCGGCGAACCCGAGGTTGCCGACGGCGATGGCCCGGAAAGCGGCGTCGAGGGTGCGGAATCGACCGACATGCCGTCCGTGGACGACCTGCTCCGCCCCATCCTCGTGGCGCTGGCGGATGGCCAGGCTCATGAGTTCTCGGCCGTGGTTGAGGGGGTGTGCGTTGCGGTCGATCTCGACTATGAGAAGCGCACGCGCCGCCTCCCGAGCGGCGCGACGGTTATCGAGAACCGGGTTGGCTGGGCCCGGACCAGCTTGTCGAAATCGGGGCTCGTGGATCATCCGAAGCAGAGCTTCCTTGTCCTGACCGAGCTGGGGGCGGCGTTTCTCACATCTCATCCCGGCGCCGTCGACAGCGAGACGCTGAAGCGCGACTGCCCGCTCTACCTCAACTGGCTCGCGGACATGGGCGCGATCCCTGCGACGGAGCGGCGCGACCGCGACGCGCCGACGGTTTGGATGGTGCGGGCCGGCGAAGGCGGCGTGCACGCGCCTGTCTTCGTGCAGGAGGACGCGGTGTTCCTGGGGTGGGGAGCCGCGGGCGATATCTCAGGGCTCTCCCTCGAGACAGTCGCCGACAGGGTCGCGGACGCCTGGCCGGAGTACAACCGCCGCCAGCGCGGCCAGGCCGCCAATGCGCTCTACAAGTTCGCGGTCGATATGCAGCCGGGCGATGTGGTTGTAACGCCGGAGCCGGCGAGCCGGACGGTCCTCCTCGGCGAGATCTCGGGCGACTACGGCCACCTCCCCTCCCCGGTCGTGGCCGATTACTCCCACGCCCGGCCGGTCATCTGGCGCGCCCGCATCAGCCGGGATGAGCTCTCGTATGGGGCGAAGAACAGCCTGAGCACCCAGATCACCCTAAGCCAGCCACCCCACGTGGCTGAGTTCCTGCGCCTTTTTGAGCCCCACACCGCCGACCGGGAGGTCTCACCGCGCCCCGAGCGTTCGCGACCTGCCGCGGTCACGGACGTCGCCGAACAGGTGCTCATTCCGGCGAATGCCGTCGCGCCCCCCCGCATCGCCGCGGAGGAATTCCACACCGTGCGCCGCACGATGCTCCAGATGCTCACTGAACTGCACTCCGGCCAGCTGGCACTCCCCGACTTCCAGCGCACGTTCGTGTGGGCCCCCGATGAGACGCGGGAGTTGCTCGTGTCCATGATCCGCTGGTTCCCGGCCGGCGCGCTGCTGTTCTTGCAGGGGGGCAGCGCGACCTTCAAGGCCAGAGCGGTAGAGGGAGCACCCGAGCTCGCCGAGCGTCCTTCCCACCTCGTACTCGACGGCCAGCAGCGGCTCACCTCGCTCTATCAAGCGATCTACGGCGTCGGCGATTCGCGGTTCTTCCTCGACCTCGGGGCCCTCCTCGGCGGTGCCGAGGTCGATCAGGCGGTCAAGGTCTTCAGCGTCGAACGCGCGCGGCACCTCGAG
>JBOGYN010000084.1:0-9271 GCA_050696855.1 Solirubrobacteraceae bacterium
GGCCGCAGGTGGAACGCCACCACGAGCGTTCCCGGTCCGAGCGCGCGCTGCGCCGGCTGCTGTATGAGACCCTCCCCCATCCCCAGCGTCTGCGCGCCCTCGTGCCGATGCTGGCGGCGGCACGCCGACTCGGCGCCGACCGGCGGCTTCCCGAGCGCCTGGCCGTGCTGGCCAAGGTCGCCCCCCGCACGCCGTCGCGGGCTGCGCGGCGCTCCCAGCTGCCCGAACGCACGCCCGCCGTCGGCCCCGCGCGCGGACGGGTAGTGCTGCTCCTGGGCTGCGTGCAGCGGGTCTTCTACCCCGAGGTCCATCACGCCACGATCGGTGCCCTGGCCGCCGAGGGCTTTGAGGTCCTGGCCCCCAGGCTTCCCGATTGCTGCGGAGCCCTCGAGCTCCACGGCGGCGCCGAGGCGGCGGCGCTGGACCGCGCCCGGGAGACGATCGAAGCGTTCACGACCGCCGCCGGGGGCGACTTCGATCACGTCGTGGTCAACGCGGCCGGCTGTGGCTCGGCGATGAAGGACTACGGCGAGTTGCTCGGTACGCCGTCGGCGCGCGAGTTCTCAGAGCGCGTCCAGGACGTGACCGAGCTGCTGGGTTCGGTGGAGCCCCGCGCCCCCCGCGGCCCGGTGCCCCTGCGGGTCGCGTATCACGACGCCTGCCACCTGGCCCACGCCCAGGGTATCCGGGCGCAGCCACGGGCCCTGCTTGAGGGGATTCCCGATCTCGAGCTCGTCGAGGTCGCCACCGAGCGCGATGTCTGCTGCGGCTCGGCCGGGATCTACAACCTCGTCCAACCGCAGGCCGCAGCCGAGCTCGGCGCGCGCAAGGCCCGCAATCTGCTCGCCACCGGCGCGCAGGCGATCGCGGCCGGCAATCCCGGCTGTGCCGCCCAGCTCGATCTCCACCTGCGCGAGCTCGGCCAGTCGCTGCCCATTCACCACCCGGTCGAGCTGGTCTGGCGCTCGATCTCCGCCGCGCGGGCCACCGGCCCACCGGGCCCGACGGACGCGAGTGCCGCCTCGGCCACGGGCTTGCCGCCGACCTGGTAGGCCTCATCACCTCGGTGCCCGTTCGGACTTCGGTTGGCAGCGGTTTGACGTTCCTGGAGCAACAAATCGCTGCCAACCGAGAGCCCCCGCGGCCCGCGTCGCTCTTGGGCACCGCCGGCCAGCTCCGGGATCCGGAGACTCGCAAGCCAACGCCGCGGGACTACGCGGGTCCCAAGACGAGCTAGCCGTACATCTTCGCGATCTCAGCCTGGTACTTGTGCGTGATCGGCTTGCGCTTGAGCTTGATCGTCGGGGTCAGCTCATCGCCACCGGGCAGCCAGTCGCCGGGGATGATCGTGAACTTCTTGATCTGCTCCACCCGGGCCAGGCGCTCGTTGGCCCGGTCGATACCGGCCTGAATCGCGGTCAGCACCTTCTCCTCGCCGGCCAGTTGCTCCAGCGAGCGCTCGCCGAGCCCGTTCTGCGTCGCCCACTGGGGCACGAAGTCGGCGTCGAGCACGATCAGGGCCGTGTTGTAGGGGCGCGCGTCGCCGATGCAACACGCCTGGCCGATCAGCAGGCTCCCTGACTTCACGGCCGCCTCGATGTTGGCCGGGGACATGTTCTTGCCGGCGGCGTTGATGATCAGCTCCTTCTTGCGATCGACGATCTTGAGGAAGCCGTCCTCGTCGAGCGTGCCGATGTCGCCGGTGGCCAGCCAGCCGTCCGCGTCGAGCGCCTCGGCGGTCTTCTCGGGCTGGTTGCGATACCCCGACATCATGAACTCGCCCCGGCACAGCACCTCACCGTCCGCGGCGAGCTTGATCTCGACCCCCGGCGAGGCGGGGCCGACGGTCCCGATCTTGACGTGACCGGGACGGTTGACGGCGCCAATCCCACACGTCTCTGACATGCCCCACAGTTCCGAGAGCTCGATCCCCAGCGCGTGGAAAAACTCGAGCACGTCGACGGGCGTGGGGGCGGCGCCGACGTTGACCGCCAGCGCCTGGTCGAGTCCGAGCATCACGCGGATCTTCGAGAACAGGTTCTCGTCGGCCTCGGCCACGCGCTGCTCGAGCTCGGGCGGGACCGGCTTGCCCTGCTGGCGCAGCCGCACGCGCTCGATCGACGCCGCCAGCGCCTCCCGGACGGGACGGCTCTGCTCCTCGGGCTGACCGGCCTGCATGGCCTCCAGCCCGGCCTTGAGCTTCTCCCAGATCCGCGGCACGGCGAAGAACCAGTTCGGCTTGACCTGCGGCAGGTAGGAGAGAACCTCGCGCGGATTGGGCGCACAGGTGACCGAACCGGCATAGATGATCGGGATGTAGTGATTGGCGTTGCGCTCGGCGATGTGGGCCGAGGGCAGCCACGAGATGACCCGAGAGCCGGGGGGAAAGTCGATCACCTGCTCGACCATGCGGGCGGTGAACATGACCGCATGGTGCGTGAGCTGCACCCCCTTGGGATGCCCGGTCGTGCCCGAGGTGTAGATCAGCGTCAGGATGTCCTCGGGGCTCACCTCGGCCCCGGCGGCGGCGACATCGAAGCTGGGGTTCGAGCCTTCGACGTCCGCCAGGGCGATCGTTTCAGCGTCGGCCTCCCCGTCCACCACGACCACGTGCTCGAGGCCGGGCAGATCCTTGCGGGCCGTGAGGACCTGTTCCAGGAACGCCTGCTCGACGATCGCGACCTTGGCCTGCGAATCGGTGATCAGGTACTCGATCTCCTCCGCCGGGTAGGTGGTGTAGATCGAGAACGGCGTCGCGCCGAGCATCACGGAGGCGAGATCGACGAGGTGAAACTCGGGGCGGTTGGAGAGCATGATCGCCACGCAGTCTCCGCGCCGCACGCCCAGCTTGGCCAGGCCTCCGGCGATCGCGTCCACCCGCGTGAGCAGCTCTGACCAGGTCACCGAGACGCTGTCGTCGGGCATGCGCACGGCGACGATGTCGGGGTGATTGGCCGCGGTTCGGCGCAGGGCCTCGGGCAGGGTGGCAGCGTCCACCGCCCTTCCGGCGGCCGCCAACGTCGTGCTGCTCTCCATGCTCTCCTCCTCGACGCGCAATGTGCTGCTTAGAGCCGTAAAGCCCTCACGGCAGCCACGGTACCGGAACCGACCCGGTCAGCGAGGAGCGAACGGGAGACCCGAGCTGATCTGAGAGATGTCGTTGCTCAAGCCGATGAAGAAGATCATGATGATCAGCACGAAGCCGACGACCCCGGATCGCTCCATGACCGCAAAGGAGATCCGCCGGCCGCGGACCTTCTCGGCGACGGCCCAGAAGATGTGGCCGCCGTCGAGGGGCAAGAACGGAAACAGGTTGACGATCCCCAGCGAGAGTGAGATCAGCGCCAGCACATACAAGGCCTCGGAGCTGCTCTGGGCGAAGGATTGCTGGGTCGACTCGTAACCCCCGACCACGCCGTGCAGCTGCCGGCGGACCTGGGGCTCGAAGACGCGCACGATCGTCGACACGGTGCGTCCGGTGACTGAAGCCATGGCGGAAACGGACACGCCGGCTGCGCTGATCGGCCCCGGGAAAACGCTTGTGTACCCGAACCCAAAGCCTACCTCCATGCGCTGCGCGCTGGCCACATAGCGAGGGCGGACGTTCACGGTCACCAGGTGTCCCGCGCGGCGCAGGACGATTCGCGCCGGGGTGGCGGCCTGGCAGCCGCTGACCGCGGGGCCGGCGCAGCGGTGGATGGCGATCTGGTCGCGGATCGTGGTCTCCGATCCGCCGCGCCCGTCCACCGAGACCAGCCTGTCACCCGGTTTCAGCACCGCGGCGGCCGGCGTGCCGCGCTGCACCGCGGCCACGTTGGTGGCGGGGATCTTTTGCCCGAGCGAGAGCAGCAGCACCCAGATGATCAGGAACGCGATCACCAGGTTGACCACCGGCCCGGCCAGGATGACCACGACCCGTTTCCATACCGGCTGGTTGTAGTACGCCCGCGGTCGCGCCTGCGCGGGAATGTCCTCGTTCGGGTTCATGCCGGTGATCTTCACGTAGCCCCCGAGCGGGATCGGGCCGATCCCGTACTCCGTTTCGCCGCGGCGGAACTTGACCAGCAGGGGCCCGAAGAAGAGCGAAAAGCGCTCGACCCGCATGCCGACCGCCTTGGCCGCCACGAAGTGGCCGGCCTCGTGGAGGATGATCAGGGCGGCGAAGCCCAGGAAGGCGAGAACGTAGGACACGTCGCTCTAGTGTGCCAAGTCGAGCTTGTCGCCCGATCAAGCGCCGGCTCGCGCCGTTATGAACTCGCCCGCCACCCTGCGGGCTTCACCATCGGCGGCGGCCAGCGCGTCGAAGGAATGAACCGAGCGAGACGGGAGCTCGGCCAGCGCCTCCTCGATCACGGCGGCGATCTCGAGGAAGCGCAAGCGGCCGCCGAGAAAGGCGTGGACGGCTACCTCGTTGGCCGCGTTCAGGGTGCAGGGCGCCGTACCGCCGGCGACGCCCGCGGCGCGGGCCAGCCGTAGGCAGGAGAACGTCCCCTCGTCGGCGGGCTCGAAGGTCAGGGCCCCGAGCTCGGCCAGGTCCAGCGGTGCGACCAGGACGTCGACCCGCTCCGGGTAGTGCAGTCCGTAGGAGATCGGCACTCGCATGTCGGGGTACCCCAGGTGGGCCAAGGTGGCCCCGTCGCAGAGCTGGATCAGGCTGTGGACGATCGACTGCGGGTGGACGATGACGTCGAGCTGGTCGTAGGGGGTGCCGAACAGGTGGTGGGCTTCGATCAGCTCCAGGCCCTTGTTCATCAGCGTCGCCGAGTCGATCGTGATCTTTCCCCCCATCTCCCAGGTCGGGTGGGCCAGCGCTTGCGCCACGGTGACCTGCTCGAGCTCGGCGGTCTTCCGGCCTCGGAAGGGACCACCCGAGGCGGTGAGGATCAGCCGGTCGACGGTGCCAGGGCGCTCGGCGGTCAGCAGCTGATGTAGGGCCGAATGCTCGGAGTCGACCGGAATGATGCTCGCCCCCGTGGCTTGCGCGAGTGCGGTCACCAGCTCCCCCCCGACGACCAGCGACTCCTTGTTGGCCAGGGCCAGGTCGATGCCCTCGCCCAGGGTGGCCACCGTTCCGATCAGCCCGGCCGAGCCGACGATCGCGTTTAGAACCAGATCGCAGCCGGACTCGATGATCAGCTCCACCAGGCCATCGGGACCGGCCAGCACTTCGCCCCCGAAGCCTGCGGCGGCCCGCTTGGCGCTCTCGGCATCGTTGAGCGCGATTCGCCGGACGCCGTGCGCGCGAGCCTGCTCGGAGACCCCCTCGAAGTCGGTGCCGGCGCTCAGCCCGACGACCTCCAGCTCCCCCCCGGAGCTGTCCACGACCTCCAGAGCCTGGACTCCGATCGAGCCGGTCGCGCCCAGGATGACGACCCGGCGAGCCATGGGCAGTTAGGGCATCGTGCCAAGCCACACGTAGTAGCCGGCCACGATCGTGAAGATGACGGCGTCGAGACGATCCAGGGCACCGCCGTGGGCCCCGAACACCGCCCCCGAGTCCTTGGTGCCGGCGTCGCGCTTGACCACCGACTCGAACAGATCCCCGAGGGGGCCGAGCACGGCGACCGCGAGTCCCAGCAACAGGGCGTCGCCCTGGGTCAACCAGCTCTGGTACAGGCCGGCGATGAACACGGCCAGGATCGCGATCAGCATGCCGCAGAACAGGCCCTCGATCGTCTTGTGAGGAGAAATTGCGGGAGCCATCGGCCGCCGCCCGAACAGCCTCCCACCGAGGTAGGCCGCGGTATCGGCGAGGAACGTCCCGACCAGGACGTCGATGATCACCGCGCCACCGTGGGGAAGCTGGCGCAGGAGCACGGCGTGGGCGAACGCGAAAGCGATCCAATAAACCCCGAGCAGCGTGCCCGCGATCGAGACCGTGGCCGCGGCGTGCTTGGGGCGGGCCACGACGACCAGGAAGCTGACCGGCAGCACGGCCACGCCGATCTCGAGCACGTCGCGCTCGGTGCCGTAACGGGCCGCGATGACCATCGCCGCCAGGGCGGCGAATCCGACCGCGGGGGCGGGACGCCAGCGGCCCAGCATCGCGTAGAGCTCGTACATGCACACCGCACCGGCGGCGATCATGAACAGCGCGAAGGGCAGCCCCCCGAGGTTGACGAACACGATCGCCACGATCGCGGCCGGCACCGCCACCAGTACACGGGAGAGCAGGTCAGAGCGGCGGCGGGGGGCTCGGGGCGCGCGCGCCGTCCGCTGCGGGGGCTGACGGCGGGCCCGCGGGCGTTCCGGCACCTCGGCGTCCTGGGCCTCGAGCTCCTCGTCATAGAAGCCGCCCTCGCGCGCCGGGCTGCGGCGCGACGCCCCGGCCGAACGGCGGCTGCCGCCTCGGCCACGCGAACCCGGACGGGAGCGACGTGGGGACGGCATCAGCGACCTCCGAACCGGCGCCGGCGCGCCGCGAACTCGGTCAACGTGTGCTCGAAGGCCGACCGCGAAAAGTCGGGCCACAGCTCGTCGCGGAAAACCAGCTCGGAGTAGGCGCCCTGCCAGAGCAAATAGTTGGAGAGGCGCTGCTCGCCGCTGGTGCGGATGATCAGATCGGGGTCGTGCATGTCGGGCGCATAGAGATGGGCACGGAACTCGTCCTCGGTGCTCCCGGTAAAGGTTCGAGCGGCATCGAGGATTTCCGCCCGCCCACCGTAGTTGAAGGCCACGAACAGGGTAATCCGGCCGTTGTCGCGGGTCAGCGCCTCGGCCCACTCCATCCGTTCCACGAGCTCGGGGGCGACGGGAGCGGTCCGCCGGCCGATGAAGCGCATCCGCACCCCCTCGGCGTCCAGCTCGGGAGTCTCGACCTCGATCCGGCGCGCAAACATCTCCATCAGCGCTGTCACCTCGGCTTCGTCCCGAGACCAGTTTTCGGTCGAGAACGAGTACACGGTGAGCTCTTCGATCCCGAACTCGGCCGCATCGCGCAGGCGAGCCTTGACCGCGTCGGCCCCCGCCTCGTGACCAGCGACCACGGGCAGGCCCCGGCCCTGCGCCCAGCGACCGTTGCCGTCAGTGATGATCGCCACAAAGCGAGCCCGCCCGTCGCCGACCACTAATGGCTCGAGTCGGGAATCCGGGGCACTAGACCTCGAGGATCTCTTCTTCCTTGGCCTTGAGCAGATCGTCGAGTTCGGAGACGCGCGTGTCGGTCACCTTCTGGAGGTCGACCTCGGCTCGGTGCTCGTCGTCGGATCCGGCCTCTCCGGCTTCCTTGAGCTCGCGCAGATCGTGCATGACATCGCGCCGGACGTTGCGAATCGCGACCCGCCCCTCCTCGGCGATGTGGCGGACCACCTTGACCAGCTGGTGCCGGCGTTCCTCGGTCAGCTCGGGGATCCCGAGGCGGATCAGGTTGCCATCGTTGTTGGGCGTCAAACCGACATCGGACTCGAGAATCGATTTTTCGATCGCCTTGATCGAGCTCTTGTCGTAGGGCTGGATGGTGAGTAGCCGGGCCTCGGGCGTGGTGATCGTCGCCAGCTGCTTGAGCGGCGTCGCAGTGCCGTAGTAGTCGACCACGATCCGGTCCAGCAGCGCCGGCGTGGCGCGTCCGGTGCGCACGGAACCGAACTCGTGCCGGGTCGACTCGACCGACTTGGCCATCCGCTCCTTGGCGTCGGCCAGCAGCTCATCGATGATCTCGCTCAAGCTGATCGCCTCCGCTCGGCGTCCAGCCTCGCCTGTATGTCGGCGGCTTGAGTCATCCGGCTGTTCTCACCAGCGTGCCCACTCTCTGGCCGGACACTATCTTGTCGATGTTGCGCTCGTCGGTCATGTTGAAGACGACGATCGGGAGATTGTTGTCCATGCAGAGCGCGAACGCCGTCGAGTCCATCACGGCCAGCCCGCGGGTGAGAGCGTCCTTGTGCGTGATCTCGGGGATGAACTCGGCCTCGGGATCCTTGGCCGGATCAGCGGTGTAGACGCCCTCGATGTTGTTCTTGGCCATCAGGATGATCTCGGCGTGCAGCTCGGCGGCCCGCAGCGCCGCGGCCGTGTCGGTGGTGAAGAACGGATTGCCGGTGCCGGCAGCGAAGATCACGATCCGGCCTTTCTCGAGGTGGCGCATGGCTCGGCGCCGGATGTAGGGCTCGGCGACCTCGGAGATGGTCAGCGCCGACTGGACGCGGGTCGGGATCTCGAGCTTCTCGAGCGCATCCTGGAGGGCGAGCGCGTTGAGCACGGTGGCGAGCATGCCCATGTAATCACCGGTGGCGCGGTCCATTCCGGCGGCCGCCGCTTTCAGGCCCCGGTAGATGTTGCCGCCGCCGACCACGATCGCGATCTCCACACCGCGGCGTTGCAGCGCCGCCACCTCGCGCGAGATCGAGTCCACCCGCACCGGATCGGTGCCGTAGTCCAGATCACCCATCAGGGCTTCCCCGGAGAGCTTGAGCAGCACCCGCTTGTAGGCGAGTGGCGAAGGCGTCTTCGGGCCGGCCGACACGAGCGGGGTCTCAGCCGCCGACTGCGAACCTGGCAAAGCGCCGGATGACGACGTTCTCGCGGACTTCCGCCGCGAGCGCCGCGCGCAGATCCTCGATCGACTTGCCGCCGTGCTTGTCCTCGTTGACGTGCGTCTGGCGCAGGAGCACTACCTCGTCGAGCCACTTGTCGAGCTTGCCGGTCACGATCCGCTCGCGTACGTTCTCCGGCCGGTCGGCGGCCTGCTCGGTGGCGATTCGCTGCTCGCGCTCGCGATCCTCGACTGGGATCTCATCTTCGGTCACCGCCACGGGGGCCGCAGCGGCGATGTGCAGGGCGAGATCGCGAGTGAACTCGATGAACTTCTCGTTGCGGGCCACGAAGTCGGTCTGGCAGTCGACCTCGACCAGCACTCCGATTTTGTTGCCGGCGTGGATGTAGGACTGCACGACTCCCTCGCGAGCTTCCTCGCCAGAGCGCTTGGCCGCCTGGGCCTCGCCGCGGGTCCGCAGCAGCTCAGTGGCCTTGTCCAGATCCCCTTCGGCTTCGGTCAGCGCGTCGCGGCAGGCGAGCATTCCCGCCCCGGTGCGGTCACGCAGGGCCTTGACGTCTTGGGCGGTGACCGCGCTCATGCCGACTCCTCAGGGCTCGTTTCGGCGGCGGGGGGCGCGGTCTCGCCTTCGACGGCCGGCGTCTCCGGCTCAGCCGGCGGCTGCGGAGCGGCCGGGGTCGGAACCGGCTCTGCCTCGGGCTCGGGGGTGGGCGGAGTCGACGGCTCGGCGGCAGCCGGCGCGTCCTGGGCCCCCGCGGCCGGGGCGGCGGGGGTCGGGGC
>JBOGYN010000085.1:0-10515 GCA_050696855.1 Solirubrobacteraceae bacterium
AACACGAGCAGCAGGGCCCGCTGGCCCGGCTCGCCGAAGATGGCGACGATCGCGGCCTCCATCGCCACCGCCGGCCCGGCCGCCAGCAGCGTGGTGTGCGACCGGTATCCGGCGAAGTGCTCGCGGGCCGTGACCTCCAGGACGCCGAGCCCGCAGACCGCCAACCCGACGATCAGCACCGGCCCACCGCCCTGGATGAAGCCGATGATCAGAGCCACGAAGCCGATCAGCATGGCCAGCTCTGAGACGGGCAGCCCCCCGAACGGGCTCTCGGGCCGCTCACCCTAGCGTCCCAGCGAGCGCGAGCCGCGGCGCACTTCACGGGTCGTCTGGGCCCGCCGGTCAGCGCGCTCGTCGCGACGCGTGGAGGCGACCGCGCGGGGCTGGGCGCCGGGGTTGCGCCGCTTGCGCGAGGTTCGCTTGGACTTCTGCGAGGCCATGGTGCGATGAGCATAATGTCTGAGCGATGGCGTTCCGGATCGCGAGCATCCTGTGCGTCGTCGCCCTCGGGGGCCTGCTCGTCCCTGCCGCCGCTCTGGCCGATGGCGACCCGGCCAGCGATGTCCTCCTGGGCGACAACGTCTTCTATCCCTACACGCCGGCGGTACCCCGCTCGCTCCAGCGGACGCTGAACGCGGAGACGGCCGCCGCCCAGGCGGCGGGCCTACCGATCAAGGTCGCGCTGATCGCCGCCCCCACCGACCTGGGCGTGATCCCCGACCTGTTCGGCAAGCCCCAGTCCTACGCTGACTTCCTCGATCAGGAGATCAGCTTTACGAGCAAGCAGCGGCTGCTGGTCGTGATGTCGACCGGCTACGGGGTCCAGGGCTTCGACGGGCCGGCCACCACCGCCATCCGCGGCGTGGCCAAGCCGGCCGGTAAGACGAGCACCGCACTTGCTCAGGCCGCGCTCGTCGCCGTGGCCCGCCTGGCCGCTGCCTCGGGGCATCCGATCAAGGGGGTCGCCGGCGTGGCCCCGGCCCAGGCCGGCGGGGGCAGCGGGTCCAAGGCGCCGATCGTGATCGCACTGGTGGTCGCGGTGGTGGTGGTCACGATCGCGCTGATCGTGCTGCGCCGCCGTCAGTCCCAGCGGTGAGCCCTCTCTAGGTCGCGGGGGCGGTCTCGCCGGGCGTCGACGCGTCGGCCATCTCGCGAAACAGGCCGGTGACCACGAATACGATCTGCTCGGCGATGTCGACCGTGTTGTCGCCGATCCGCTCTAGACAGCGCGCGACGAGGATCATGAACATCCCCCACTCACGCATGTCCAGCTCGTCGCCGATCTCGACCGCCCGCTTGAAGATCGCGCGGTTGAGGCGGTTGATCTCGGCGTCCTGGCGCGCCAGATCCTGGGCCAGCTCGACGTTGCGACTCCCGAGCGCCTCCTTGGCTTGAGAGACCTGGGACCGGGCCAGTTGGCCCATCCGCTCGATCGCGTCCAGGATGTCCTTGTCCTTGGGCGATTCGTACCCCGAGAGGGGCACGAGCTTGGCGATGTTGACGCACTGGTCACCCATGCGCTCGATGCAGCGGATCACGTGCAGCAACGCGGCGACGATGCGCAGATCGCCGGCCACCGGCGCCTGGCGCGCCAGCAGCGAGAGGATCCCCTGGTGCACCTCGAGGTAGCGGCCGTCGATCCGGTCATCGTCGGCCACCACCATCGTGGCCAGTTCGACGTCCTGGTAGGTGACCGCCTCCCGGGCACGATCGAGTTGCTGGATGACCAGGTCCAGGCCACCGAGCACCTGATTCTCCAGCCCCTTGAGGTCCTCGCGGAACTGATGGCGGGTCTCTTGCATCAGCCCGATCTCTAACCGAACTTGCCGGTCACGTAGCGCTCGGTGCGCTCGTCCCGGGGGTTGGTGAAGACTTCGTTGGTCGGCGCGTGCTCGACCACCTCTCCATCGAGCATGAACACGGTCGAGTCGGCCACCCGGGCGGCCTGCTGCATGTTGTGGGTGACGACCACGATCGTGTAGCGGCTCTTGAGCTCGTCGATCAGCTCCTCGACCTTGAGCGTGGCGATCGGATCCAGGGCCGAGCACGGCTCGTCCATCAGGATCACCTCCGGCTCGACCGCGATTGTGCGGGCGATGCACAGGCGCTGCTGCTGCCCTCCCGAGAGCCCGGTGCCGGGCTCGCCGAGCCGATTCTTGACTTCGCCCCAGAGGCCGACCGCCCGCAGCGCCCGGTGGACGCGCTCGCGCAGGTTGTCACTCTTGGTGCCGGTCAGCCGCAGACCGGCGGCGACGTTGTCGAAGATCGACATGGTCGGGAACGGGTTGGGCTTCTGAAAGACCATCCCGATCATCCGCCGCACGGTGGTCACGTCGATTCCATCGCCGTAGACATCGACGTCGTCGAGCGTCACGCTCCCCTCGGCCCGCGCGCCGGGAATCTCCTCGTGCATGCGGTTGATGCACCGCACCATGGTCGACTTCCCGCACCCCGAGGGGCCGATGATCGCGGTCGCCTCGTTGGCCGGGAAGCGGATGTCGATCCCCCGGAGCGCGTGCTGCTCGCCGTAGTACGCGTGCAGCCCGCCCACGCTGACGGTATGGGCGGCCCCCTCCTTGACGCCGAGTACTGACATCTCGGGTGAAGTCTCTGAAGCTTGTCCGGTCGGACCCCCGGCAGCACTGGACACGTAGATCTGTTCCTTGGTCTCGGTTTCGGCTGCGATCATGTCACGCGGCTCCTTCGCGCGATCGCGCGCGCGATCAGGTTGAGGATCAGAATGATCGCCACCAGCGTCAGCGCGGCCCCCCAAGCCCGGGCGATGACTGCATCGCGGGGTGAGCTGATGTCGTTGAAGATCTGGATCGGGAGGGTATTCATCGGCCCTCCGAGGTTGCCGGTCGCACCGAACGCGACCGAGACGGTGAACAGCAGCGGGGCCGTCTCGCCCATCCCGCGGGCCACTGCGAGCAGCGAACCGGTGATCAGGCCGGGCAGGGCGGTCGGCAGAACGACCCGCGTGACCACCCGCCAGCGCGGCGCGCCGAGGGCGAGGGCCGCCTCGCGCAGCTCACCCGGGACGAGCAGAAGCACGACCTCGGCGGCGCGGACGACCACCGGCAGCATCAGCAGCGACAACGCCACCGCGCCCTTCCAGCCGGTGAAGTTCCCGCCGATGTGGCTCTTGACCAGCACGATGTAGATGAAGAGGCCAAAGACGATCGACGGCACGCCGGTCATCACGTCCACGAAGTAGCGCACGACGTTGGCGAAGCGGGTTTGCTTTCCGAATTCGGTCAGATAGAGCGCCACGCCGATTCCGATCGGAATCGCGATCAGGCTGGCCAGGGCCATGATCTCCAGCGTGCCCAGGATGGCGCTTCGGATCCCACCCGGGTCGCCGAGGAAGTTGCCGTTCGGATCGGTGGTGAAGAACGAGCCGCTCCAACTTCCCAGCCCCTTCTGGAGCAGGAAGTACATGATCAGCACCAGTGGAATCAGGGCGATCACGGTGCCGGCCAGCAGGAGGCCGCGCATGAGCTGGTTCTTGCGCCGCCGCCGAGGATCGAGCGTGGGAAAGGCGGTCAGGCTCACGGCTGGAAGTCTCCGGCCGGGGCCGCGGAGATCGTGAGCCCCGTGCCTCCGGTGCCGCGCTGGCCGCGGATCCCGCGCGAGATGAAACGCCGGGCGACGATGTTGACCACCAGGGTGAGCACGAACAGCACCAAGCCGGCGGCGAACAGCGCCGAGCTGTGGATCGGTGTCGCCGCCGCCTCGCCGAACTCGTTGGCGATCACTGCGGCCAGCGAGTAACCCTGGTTGAACAGATGCGTTCCGATCACGGGGGCGTTGCCGATCACCAACAGGACCGCGATCGTCTCCCCGAGCGCGCGGCCCAGCCCGAGCATCGCCCCGCCCGTGATGCCCGGCCGCGAATAGGGCAGCACGGCCATCCGGATCATCTCCCAGCGCGTTGCCCCCAGCGCCAGGGCGGCCTCCTTGTGTTCGGCCGGCACGGTGGCGATGACCTCACGGGCGATCGCCGCGACGATCGGCAGGATCATGATCGCCAGGATCAGTCCGGCCACGAAGTAGTTGGGGGCCGTCGGCACCCCCCCGCCGACGAAGGGGATGAACGAGAACGTGCTCGCGAACCACTTCTCGACCGGCAGCAGCTTGGGAGCGAGCACGAAAATGCCCCACAGCCCGTAGACGACCGACGGCACCGCGGCGAGCAGATCGACGAGGATGGTCAGCGGCCCCCGCAGCCGGCGGGGACACAGCTCGGTCACGAACAGGGCGCCGGCGATCGCCACCGGCACCCCGATCACCAGGGCGATCAGCGAGGTGAGCAGGGTCCCGAACAACAGCGGGAAGCCGTGGTAGATGTTGCGCGACACGTCCCAGTCGTTGCCGAACACGAAGCTCAGCCCAAACGAGCGCAGCGTGTTCCCCGATTCGCCGATCAGGCGGATGAAGAAATAGGCCAGCAGCACCAGGATCGCTCCGGCGAGGCCGGTGAGGCCCCACCGGAGCAGCTGATCCTGGATACGGTGCAGCGGCGACCGCTCGAACACCGAGCGGCCGCCGGGAACTGAGCTGGCGCTTGCCTCCATGCTGTCCTAGGAGATGGGCGACCCGTTGCAGGTCATCGTCGCCAGCTGCGCCGTGTCCTTGGCCGCCAGCGAGGAGGGCAGCGGCGCGTACGGGAGCTTGCTGGACCCCGAGCCGAGTGTCTGCTGACCCGCCGCGAAGGCGTAGCCCAGGAACTTCTTGAGCCCACTGGCGGTCGACGCGTTGGCTCCGCCACTCTTGCACGGGTCCTTGTAGACGTCCAGGAACGTCTGCGAGACGATCGGGTAGGCGGCCGAGCCGGTGGCGTTGATGGTCGAGATGCCGAGGTCCTTGGGGACCGCGATCCCGGTCGCCGCCGCCGACGTGTTGGCGATCGTGGGCAGGATGAACTGGCCCTTGGAGTTCTTCACCGCGGCGTACGTGAAGCCATTCTGCAACGCGTAGGCCTGCTCGACGTAACCGATCGAGCCCTGGGTCTGCTTGATCGCGGCCGCGACGCCGGAGTTCTTGGCCGCACCGGTGCCGGTCGGCCATTTGACGTCCTTGTCGGCACCCACCTGGGACTTCCAGGTCGGGCTGTAGTCCTCCAGGAAGGTCGTGAAGCCCTTGGTCGTCCCCGAGGAGTCGGAGCGGTGGACCACCGTGATCGAGGTGCTGGGCAGGCTCATGCCGGGATTGAGGGCCTTGATCGCCGGGTCATTCCAGGTCTTGATCTTGCCGAGAAAGATGTTGGCGACGGTGGCTCCGTCGAGCTTAAGTCCGCTCTTTACGGCCGGAAGGTTGTAGGAGACCGTGATCCCACCGAACGCGACCGGGAACTGAAGCGTCGCACCCTTCATTTTGGCCGTGTCGGTGGACTTCAGGGCCGGATCGGAGCCGGCGAACTGGACGGTGGCCGCCTGCAGATTGGCGACTCCGGCGCCGGAGCCGACCGGATTGAAGTTGATCGTCAGTCCCTGGGACTTGAGCGTCGATCCCCATTGCTGGTAGATCGGGGCGGCCAGCGTCGAACCGGCGCCGTTGAGTGTGGCCGAGCCGCCCGAGGCGCTGCTGCTCGATGAGCCGCCCGAGCCAGAGCCAGAGCCAGAGCCGCCGGAGGCTTTGCTGCTGCTGCTCGAGCTCGAACCGCACGCGGCTATCGCGAGCGACGCGGTCAGCAGGGCAACCGCCACGCTGAGTCGACTTGTACGCACTTTGTTCTCCTTGTTCATCGGTATTGAGGCAGTGTCTGCGCCGGAGGTGGGCAGGGTGTTAACCAGTTGTGAACTAGTGGTTGAAAGGTGGTTTGCGTTCCGCCGACAGTCGGTAGCCGAAGCCGAAGTGGGTGTGGATGAAGCTCCAGCCCGGTAGTGCCACCTCGAGCTTGACCCGCAGCTTGCGGATGTAGACATCGACCGACCGATCCCGGGGGCGCATCTCCCGGCCCCAGACGAGGCGGAAGAGCTCGTCGCGGGACATGATCCGATCAGTCCGGCGAGCCATCTCGGTCAGCAGCCGCAGCTCGCGGATCGAGAGCATCAGCGCCCGGTTCCCGCCGCGCGCCAGGTGCTCCTCGGGCAGGATCTGGAGCGGCCCGACTTCGAGCAGCTCATGGGTTGTCTTGGCCGTCAGCGCCATCTGCCAGCTGATCCTGCTGGCCAGCGTCGGCGCGCGAGTTATCTAGTCGTAACGGAGTTGTGAACGACTTGTGACGGTCAGTCGGTCAGGCGGTCAGCGCGGGATCGAAGGCCGACTCCCGGCTCTCGATCGCGGCCAGCTCGCCGCCCGGATCCGCGCTCTCGCCGTCCGCCAACTCGGGGGCGAAGCGATAGCCGACCCCGAAGTGCGTGTGGATATAGCTCCACTCCGGCGAGGCGGCGCGCAACTTCTGGCGCAGCTTGCGGACGAACACGTCCACCGAGCGGTCTCCGTGGGCCATCGCGTAGCCCCACACCCGCTCGTAGATCTCCTCGCGCCGCAGGACCCGGTCAGAGCCAGTCAGGAGATGCAGGATCTCGAACTCCCGGGCGGTCAGGTCGAGGCTGTCGGCGTCGGCGTAGGCCTGGTAGAGGTCCGGTCGCATCGTGATCTGCCCGAACCGCGACGCCCCCTCGATCGCCGGCATCTCGGTTCGGCGATGGCGCCGGACGGCCGCCTCGATCACGCAGATCAGCTCCTCGGCGTGGCACGGCTTGGTGATCCACGCGTCGGCCCCGAGCCGCAGGCCGCGAACCCGCTGGGCCACCGAAGACGGCCCGGTGCAGACGATCACGGCCAAGCCCGGCAGTCGCGAGCAGACGCGCTCCAGGTACTCCCAGCCCGAGGGCCCGAGCACGGCCAGGTCGATGACGAGCGCGTTGAGCCGCATCGCCACCAGCGCCTCGACGGCCGTGGGCGCAGTCAGGGCACGGTGCTCTCCGCCGAGCGTGCCGAGCCGATTGGCCAGGACCTGCATGAAGCCTGGATCGCGGTCCAGCACGGCCAGCCGCAGGCGCTGGTTGGTGCGATTCGGGACCGCGGCGGCCGACGGTATGACTCCGGTTCGCTCGAGCGACATCTGGCCGTCACTGTATTGCACGCCTGCCCCATCTCCTGGGCGGCGTGGATCCCGGTCACAAGATCTTTACACGCAACTAGCGGCCAGATTCCACAGCGGCTCACACCAGGGCGCTCGTCGCTAGCCTGTCGGCGCGGTCATCATCTGACCATGAGATTCTCCACTGCACGCCTTCTGACCCCCGTCGTGGCCCTGGCCATCGCCGGATGCGGGTCCTCCTCGCCGGCCTCCTCGTCCTCGGCGTCAAGCCCGGCCACGAGCGGCGCCGCGAGCACCAGCACGGCCTCCTCCAGTACCGCTGCCGCTGCTCCCGCGGTAGCCGAGCTGGTCGCCGCCCAGCACCCGCGCGCGGGCATGTTCCCGGCCGCCCACGGCCGCTCACTGCGGGCCCTCGCGGCGCTGGTGGGCGCGAGCGCGCAGTTCGGCGCCGCCACGGGAACGTTCACGCCCGGGACGCAGAGGCTCGCCTTCGCGCTCAACGCCCGCTCGGGGGCGTTCATCTACGCACCGACAGCGGTCTACATCGCCAAGCGCGCCGGCGCGCCGGCCCGGGGACCGTTTCTGGCTCCCGCCGACCCGATGACCGTGCCAGCCGCGGACCGCAGCGCCCAGAACGCCGGTCCCGGGGGCATCCAAGCCATCTACGGCGCCCGGCTGCCGGTCCCCGGCGCCGGTACCTACACGGTGCTCTCGATCACCCGCACCAGCAAGGGGCTGATCGGCGCGCCGGGCGAGATCGCGGTAGCCAAGTCCTCGCCGATCCCCGACGTCGGCCAGCGAGCGCCCGACATCGCCACCGACACCGCGGCCACCGTTCACGGCAACGTCAGCTTGCTCACGACCCGCCGGCCGCCCGAGCAGATGCACTTGGTCTCGCTGCATCAAGTACTCGGCAAGAAGCCGATCGCGCTGCTCTTCTCGACTCCTCAGTTCTGCGTCTCGCGCGTGTGCGGCCCGGTGACCGACGTCACGGTGGCCCTGCAGCGCAAGTTCGGCAACCGCGTCACCTTCATCCACGAGGAGGTCTACGCCCACAACCAGCCCAAGGCCGGCCTGCGCGCCCCGATGAAGGCCTTCCATCTCCAGACCGAGCCGTGGCTGTTCACGATCAACCGGCGCGGGATCATCACCGCCCGGCTCGAAGGCGCCTTCGGAACCACCGAGCTCGCCCAGGCGCTCAGGGCCGCGCTGCGATGAGGCTCGGGTACCGGCACTCGGGCTTGGCGCTGGCCTTGGCGGCCGGGGCGGTCGTGGCGCTGGCCGGGTGCGGGTCGAGCTCTCAGAACGGCGTCAACGTGCCCAAGATCACCGCCGCCCGCGTCTTCACGCTCGGGGGCTTCACCCCGAACGCGACGATCACCGCCGGACATGCGACGACGATGTCGTTCACGGTCAAGCTCCCGAGCGGCCAGCCGCTGACCGCCTACAAAACCGGCCCCGGTCCCCATACGGGCGTGCACCTGATCATCGTCCGCGACGACCTGGCCTACATCATCCACGACCATCCACCGATCGCCGCCGGCGGGCTGCTGCGCCAGCGGGTGACGTTTCCGGCCCCGGGCCGCTACCGGGTCCTGGTCGACATCTATCCCAACCTCCCGGGCAGCCAGCCCAACTTCCAGCTCTTTCGCTCGGTGACCGTAAAGGGCGCGTACCGCCCCCAGCGGCTCCCGCCCTTCCGCGCTGATCAGGTCATCGCCGGCTATCACTTCGACATGCAGGGCCATCCGGCGTTGCATGCCATCCAGGCGGCGTTCGTGCACATCAAGGTCACCGATCCGCATGGTCAGCCGGTCAGGTTCGTGCCCTGGTTCGGGGCCCTCGCCCATGCCATCTTCTTTCACGCCGGCTCGCTTGACTACTTCCACACCCACGTCTGCGCCGCCGGGGCGGCGAACTGCTCGAGCATCCTCGGCGCGACCCGGGTGACCGGCCATGCCACCGCGCCGGGCAAGCTAACCCTGGGCGTCCTGCTGCCCGTCGCCGGCACCTGGCGGCTGTTTCTGCAGATGCGGGTCCACGGTCACACCCTGACCGCGCCCTACACCCTGCGGGTCTCCTCGTGACCACTGGCCGGCGCGTCCGGCCGCGGCGATGGGGGACCACGGCGGTGGCGGCGGTTGCGGCGCTGGTGGGTGCCGCTGGGCTGCCGAGCGCCGCTTCCGCGCACGCGCGGGTCAGCCCCGCGGTGTCGCTGGCCGGCCAGCTCCAGCTCTACACGCTGGCCGTCCCGACCGAGAAGCAGGGAGCCGCCACCGCCAAGCTCACGCTCACGGTCCCCAGCGGCTTCTCGATTGACTCCTTCGCCCCCAGCCCCGGCTGGCGACGGTCGGTTCAGCAGAGCAGCAGCGGTCAGAACGCCGTCGTCTCGCGGGTTACCTGGTCCGGCGGGCGAACTCGGACCGGTGAGGACTCGCTGTTCTCGTTCCTGGCCCAGCCCGCCCAGCCGGGTCCGATCCGCTTCACCGTGCAGCAGACCTACTCCGACGGATCGATCGTGAACTGGAACGGAGCCCAGTCGTCAGATGCACCGGCCCCCACGATTAGCGCCGTCGCGACTCTGAGCGGCGGCTCTGGCAGCGGCGGCGGGGTCTCGGTGGCGACCATCGTGGCGATCGTGATCGCCGTCCTGGCACTGTTGGCCAGCGGCTTCGCGCTCTCACAGCGGGGAGGCGGAGGGCGACCGCCGGCGTGAGGACACGGATCCCGATCACCCTCGGCGCGGTGGTGCTCGTGTCTGCCCTGGCCATCGCCTTTCCCGCTCTCGCGTCCGCCCACGCCTATCTCGTCCGAACATCCCCGGCGGCCAGCCGGGTGCTTAATTCACCCCCGGCCACGGTGGCGCTCACCTTCGACGAGGCGGTCGAGCCACGTTTCGCGATCATCTCGGTCTCCAGTGCCTCGGGCACCGAGGAGACCGCGGCCGCGGTAAGCCGCTCCCGGGCCAACCCCGACACGCTGATCGTCTCGCTGCGCCGGGGTCTGCGCGAGGGCTGGTATCTGGTCTACTGGCGCGCGATCTCGGTCGACGGCCATCCCGTCCAAGGCGCGTTCACCTACGCGATCGGACCCAATCCGGGACCTGCTCCCCAGTTCCCGGTCCCTCACCTGTCGGCCACGGCCGTCACGCCGCAGCTACTGATCGCACGCTGGGTGATGTTCCTCAGCGTGATGACGGCGATCGGACTGCTCGCGTTGCGCCTGTTCGTGGCCCGGACGGTCGTGCGACGCGTCCCGGGTACCAGCCTGCGCGCCCTGACCCGCGCCTGCCTGATCACGGGCGCGGTTGGACTGGTGGCGATCCCGGTCTACCTCGATTTCGCGATTGCCAATGACTCGCTGCGCTCGGTCTTCGATCTCGGCGCCCTGGTTCCGCTCTACCGCGTGACCGCATTTGGCCGAGGCTACGTGGACCTCGAGCTGTGTTTCGCGCTCTTCTGCGT
>JBOGYN010000086.1:0-2023 GCA_050696855.1 Solirubrobacteraceae bacterium
GTTTCG
The DNA here is from genome assembly GCA_050696855.1 of Solirubrobacteraceae bacterium. Classification (GTDB taxonomy): domain Bacteria; phylum Actinomycetota; class Thermoleophilia; order Solirubrobacterales; family Solirubrobacteraceae; genus Palsa-465. The sequence goes on from JBOGYN010000086.1 coordinate 7, forward strand.
GGCACGACGGCACACTTCATCTGGGATGTGAGCGGCGCGAGTCCCGCGCTCATCTCGGATGGCACATCCGAGTACGTGTACGGCCCAGGCAACCTGCCGCTCGAGCAGATAACGCCTCAGCCAGCGATCTCTTTGGCCGGAACCGCGACGGCGAGCGCGGCCTCGGCGACGACGAGCGTCACGATTGCCTTGCCGACCGGCGCTCAGGCCGGTGATCAGGTCATCGTCGCCAGCACTCAGCAGTCGAGCGCGAGCGTCACACCGCCATCCGGCTACACATCTGTGGCCAATGTCACGAGCCGCGGCACTAAGCCCGTGGCCACGTTCGTATTCCGCCATACAGTCGCTTCCGGTGACTCACAGGCGACGTTCACGTACGCGGGATCCTCCCCCAAGGCGCTGGTCCTGGCCACGTACCGGGGGGTGGATGCGGCCAAGCCGGTGGACATCACGACGAAATCGTCCGCTGTGGGAGCGACGAGTGTCACCGCGCCATCGGGGACCACCAAGGGTGCGCAGGACCGCCTCCTACTGATCGGGGGCGCCTTGGGGACGTTCAGTGCTCCAAGCTGGACTCCCCCAACGGGCATGGCCGAGCAGGCGCAGAGCAATGCCACGCCCAATGTTTCCGCTGGAATCGCAGATCAGGGCCTCTCCGCCGCCGGCTCGACCGGATCGCGGAAAGCGACCTTCAACACCGCGGCCAACCTGACGGCCGTGCTGGTCGCGCTTCCTGCTCCGGTCGTGCTGTACCTCCACCACGATCAGCTCGGCAGCACACGGATGCTCACGGATGGGACGGGCGCGGTGAAAGGCACGCTCAGCTACGACGCGTATGGCAACCCAGCTGGCTCAACTGGATCAGCCAGCACGCCGCTCGCGTTTGCGGGCCAATACCGGGACAGCGAGTCTGGCCTGTACTACCTCCGGGCTCGCTATTATGACCCAACCACGGCGCAGTTCTTGACGCGCGACCCCCTCCTTGCACAGACACGTTCCGCCTACGGATATGTGGCCGGCAATCCACTGAATTTGACCGATCCAAGCGGCAAGTGCGGGCTCTGGGGCAGCGACACCTGCTGGGGGGATGAAGCCGGCTGGGTGGTAGACAACGCCCAAGCCATTTCCGCGGTCAGTGGGGCTTTTGCGCTCATTCCCACGCCACTATCGCCGGTTCTCGCAGGAGTGTCTTTGGTTACAGGCGATATTGCGGCGATCAAGGACTCCTCGCACGGCAACTACGCTGGCGCCACTCTCGATGTCGTCGGCGGCCTGGGCGGCGGCGTCAGCCTGATTGCCGCCAAGTACGCGAGTTGGTTGGCGGATGCGGCCGAGGGATCGAGCGCACTCCTTCGCGCCTCTCCGGACCTGCAGTCCGGACTCTCGTGGTCGGCTGAGGGACTGAGCCTGACGCAGCGAGCCGGCTTCTGGCGAGGCGTGTCCGGGCTATCGGGAGCGTTCGCTGCGGCCAATGGCGCTACGGCGTGGATCGTTCCCAGCATCGAGTCCTTCTCTCCCACCCCGGGACGATGCGGGTAATCACTGACCGGCTCCTCCGCATGGCGCAATGGCCGATCCCCAACCCATCGCTGGAGAGGGCGCGGCTGCGCAACCCGTGGGCTCCAGGCTACGCCGCGGCGGCGGCGGAAGCACTGAGCCTCGCCACGCTTTGGATGATGCTCTCCTTCGTTGGCGGTCTGGTTGGCATCGGTCTGGCGGCGCTCGGTCACGCCGGCCCGCGGCCTATTGCATTGATCACGTCGGTCGGGGCCGCGATCCCATTGTTCGGTGGCCTTGGCACCCTGATCGAGGCGAGCCGCTATTCGTTCCTGTCGGCCGCTGTCTTGCGACGGCGACGAGCAGCCGCCCGACACAGGCAGCTGTCCGAGGAGCACCGGAGGTGGCCGTTTGTGTCAGGCGATGTCAGCGTTCTGTTCCAGGTTCTTGTGACGGCCGCGTTCGCCGTGGCATTAGCGCGGGGCGGAACCCCGTAAAACCTTTAGCTCTCCTCGCGCTC
>JBOGYN010000087.1:0-5011 GCA_050696855.1 Solirubrobacteraceae bacterium
CTGATCTACTCGACCCACTGCGACTCGGGCTGCTGCGTGGGATGTCCTCGGCCTGGGACCGCCGGCCGGAGTCGACGGCGCGATCGTCGCCTATCCCCACGGGGCGGCGGCTGAGCTGGTCGGCGAGCTCCACCGGCGGGGGGTGAAGGTGGTCGACCTCAGTGCCGACTTCCGGCTCCGCGACCCGGGCGTGTACGCCGAGTGGTACCGCGAGCACCCCGAGCCCGAGCTCGTGCGCGAGGCGGTGTACGGCCTGCCCGAGCGCTACCGGGAGCAGATCGCCGCCGCGCGGATCGTCGCCAACCCGGGCTGCTACCCGACCGCGACGCTGCTCGCGCTGGCGCCGCTGGCCCAGGCCGGGCTGATCGGTGACGTGGTCGTGGACGCCAAGTCAGGAGTTTCCGGGGCGGGCCGGGCGGCGACCGAGAAGACCCATTTCGTCACGGCGAACGAGAACGTCTGCGCCTACGGGGTGCCGCGCCATCGCCACACCCCCGAGATCGAGCAGGAGCTGGCCGTGCTCGGCGCCGATCTGCAGATCACCTTCACCCCGCACCTGGTGCCGCTGGATCAGGGGGAGCTTGTCTCCTGCTACGTGACTCCGTTAGATGGTGGGCCCAACGACGCTAGAGCGCTCTATCAAGAGTTCTACGCCGACGAGCCGTTCGTCGAGCTCGTCGACCGGCCGCCCGGCGTGCGCGACGTGCGCGAGACCAACCTGTGCCGCATCTCCGTGGACCGCGACGAGCGCACCGGGCGCATCATCGTGTTCGCGGTCATCGACAACCTCTGGAAGGGTGCCGCCTCCCAAGCCGTACAGAACCTCAATCTGATGTTCGGCCGTCCCGAGGGTGAGGGCATCTCATGAACTTCTTCGCCAGCCGCTGGGTCGAGGTGCCGAAAACCGTCACGGAGCTCGACGGCAACGGCCTCCCGGCCGGGTTTCGCGCCGCCGGGGTGGCGGCCCAGATCAAGGCGTCGGGCGCCCCCGACGTCGGCCTGCTGGTCTGTGACGCCCCCGAGGCCACGAGTGCCGCGCGCTTCACCCGCTCGGGCGTGCTCGCCGCGCCGGTCCTGATCTGCACCGAGCGCTGCGAGCTCGGCGCCCTGCGGGCGGTCGTGGTCAACTCCGGCAACGCCAACGCCGCCACCGGCAAGCCGGGCTTTGAGAACGCGGCCAAGATGCAGGGCGCCGCGGCGATGGTCTCCGGGGCGCCCGAGGGCCGGGTCGCGGTCGCCTCGACCGGCGTGATCGGGGTGCCGCTGCCCATGGACAAGGTCAACCGCGGCATCCTGGCCGCCGCCCACGCGCTCAGTCCCGACGGGGACGCCGCCTTCGCCGAGGCGATCTGCACCACGGACGCGTTTGAGAAGCGTGCCCGGCTCTCGGTCTCGCTGGCCGGCGGCCCCGTGACCCTGACCGCGCAGGCCAAGGGCGCGGGCATGATCTCGCCCGGCTTTGCCACCCTGCTGTGCTTCGTGCAGACCGACGCGCTGCTCGGCGCCGAGACCGCCGACCTGCTGCTCAGCGTGTGCGTCAAGCGCTCCTTTGAACGGGTCAGCGTCGACGGCCAGCTCTCGACCAACGACACGGTGATCCTCCAGGCCAGCGGCGCCTCGAGCGTGCCGGTGGTCCCCGAGTCAGACGACGAGCTGGCCTTCGGCGAAGCGCTCGACGCGCTCCTGCGCCAGCTCGCGCTGATGGTTGTGCGCGACGGCGAGGGGGCGCGGCGCGTCGGCCGGGTGGTGGTGCGCGGCGGCCACGACGCGGCCGTGGCCCGGGTCGCCCAGGCGGTGGCCAACTCGTCGCTGGTCAAGACCGCGCTGTACGGCGGCGACCCCAACTGGGGTCGGATAATCCAGGCCGTCGGGGCGGCCATGCCCGGCACCGCGCCGCTGCCGGTCGACATCGCGATCGAAGGGGTGACGGTTTGCTCGGCCGGCGGCCAGGTGCCCCACGACACCGCCGCGCTGGCCGCAGCCGTCGCCCGCGAGGAGGTCGAGTACGAGATCGGCCTCCCCGGCGAGGGGGCCGAGGCCGAGGTCTACTTCTCCGATCTCGGCCACGAGTACGTGACCATCAACGCCGACTACACGACCTGAGGCTCCTCGATGCGTGATATCGCCACCCTGCTCGAGGCGCTGCCCTACATCCGCGAGTTCCACGGCAAGACCGTGATCATCAAGTACGGCGGCGCGGCGATGACCGACGCCACGCTCAAGGAGGAGTTCGCCCGCGATGTGGTGCTGCTCAAGTACGTGGGCATGAACCCGGTGGTGGTGCACGGCGGCGGTCCGGAGATCACCAGCTACATGGAACGCCTCAACCTGCCGGTCGAGTTTGTCGACGGGCTGCGGGTCTCCGATCCCGCGACGGTCGAAGTGGCCAAGATGGTGCTGGTCGGCAAGGTCAACAAGGACATCGTCCTGCGCCTCGGCCGCCATGGTCAGCCCGCGGTGGGCCTGTGCGGCGACGACGGCCTGCTGTTCCGGGCGGCGCGCCAGGCCGCCCCCAGCGGTCAGGACATCGGCTTCGTGGGCCGGATCGAGCGCGTCGACGTCGACGTGCTGACCCACATCGCCCAGGACTACATTCCCGTGGTGGCCAGCGTCGGAGCCGACCGTGACGGCCAGTCCTACAACATCAACGCCGACGAGGCCGCGGGCGCCGTGGCCCGGGCCCTGGGCGCCTACAAGATCATGTTCCTGACCGACGTGGCCGGGTGGCTGCGCGAGCCGCGCGACCCGTCGAGCGTGATCTCGCAGGCCAGCGCGCGCGAGGTCACCGACGCGCTGGCCCAGGTCGGCGGGGGGATGCGGCCCAAGCTCGCCGCCTGCCTGGACGCGATCCACGGCGGCGTGTCCTACGCCCACATCGTGGACGGGCGCGTCCCGCACTCGCTGCTGCTCGAGTTGTTCACCGACGCCGGACAGGGCACCAAGATCGGGGGGGAGTAAATGGCGGCCTCGTTGGCCGAGCTCCAGGCGCTGGAACGGGACTTCGCGATCGGCACCTACGTCCGCCACCCGGTCCAGTTCGTGCGCGGTTCGGGCGTCCGGTTATGGGACGAGGACGGCCACGAGTACCTGGACTTCCTGGCCGGGATCTCGGTTCTGAACGTCGGCCACTGTCATCCCCGGGTGGTCGAGACCGTCCGCGAGCAGGCCGGCCGGCTCACCCACGCCACCAACCTCTACTACACCGAGCCGGCTCTCCGCCTCTCGGCCGCGCTGGCCGAGAGCTCGCTGGGCGGCAAGGTGTTTCTGTGCAACTCGGGTACCGAGGCCAACGAGGCGGCGATCAAGCTGGTCCGCCGGGCCCGTCCGGGCGGCACCGTGATCGTCCTCCAGGAGGCCTTTCACGGGCGCACCTACGGCGCCATGTCGGCGACCCCCCAAGAGTCAAAGCAGGCTCCCTTCGCCCCGCTGGTCCCCGGGTTCGTGGTCGTGGCCAAGGATCCCGACGCTGTGCGGGCCGCCGTGAATGCCGACACCGCGGCGGTGCTGATCGAGCCGATCCAAGGCGAGACGGGGATCAACGTGCTCCCCGAGGAGCTCCTGGTCGCCGCTCGCGAGGCCTGTGACCAGGTGGGGGCGGCGCTGGTCTTCGACGAGATCCAGACCGGGATGGGGCGGACGGGAACGCTGTGGGCCTACGAGCAGACCGGCGTCGTGCCCGACGCGATGACGAGCGCCAAGGCGCTGGGCGGCGGGCTGCCGATCGGTGCCCTGATCACCGGCCCGCGGCTGGCCGACACCTTTCAGCCCGGTGACCACGGCTCGACCTTCGCCGGTGGTCCCCTGGTCGCGTCGGCAGCCTTGGTCGCGCTTGAGATCTGCTCAGACCCGGCGCTGCTGCAACGCGTCCTCGCCCTGGGCGAGCGGTTGCGGGCCGGCCTGTCCGAGCTGCCCGGGGTTGCTTCGGTGCGCGGACGCGGGTTGATGGTCGGGCTCGACCTGGTCGCGGATCGGTCGGCCCCCGAGATCGCCCGGCGCGCGCTGCTTGAGCAGCGGCTGGTCGTCAATGCCACCGGACCGGCCACGATCCGCCTCGAGCCGCCGCTGGTGGTGACCGGGGAACAGATCGAGGCCGCCGTCGGCCGGCTCCGCGAGCTGCTCTTGTGAGTGACGCGCCCAAGGCCAAGGTCGTGGTGCCGCTGGCCTACGACCAGCGCGCCGACGCGGCCGCGGTGGCCGTGCTGCGGGGCCTGCTCGAGGTCATCCAAGGCAACCGGGAGGGGGCGATGACCGGCATCGACCCCGAGTACCTGCACCAGTTGCGGATCGCCGTGCGGCGCTCGCGCACGGTGCAGCGCCAGTTCAAGCACGTTTTCCCGCCCTTCGATCTGCCCGGCTTTCGCAGCGAGTTCAAGTGGCTGCAGCGCGCAACCGGCGAATCGCGCGACCTCGACGTCTACCTGCTCGGTTTCGACGAGCTGCGGGCGCTGGTGCCGGAGGACATGCGCGATGACCTGGGCCCATTGCGCCAGGTGCTCGGGCACTGGCGCCTCGCCGCCCAGGGCGAGATGGCGCGCGCGGTGTCCTCGCGCCGGACCGACGAGCTGCTCGGCGACTGGGAGATGCTGCTCGAGTCCATGGTCGAGCGGCCGCTCGAGGACCGTCGCGACGCGGCGCTGGCGATCGGGGACCTGGCCGGCCGGCGGATCCGGCGCGTCTACAAGCGGATGCGCAAGCTCGGGGACAAGCTCGACGCCGACAGTCCCGCGTCCGCCTTTCACGAGCTGCGCAAGAAGGGCAAGGAGCTGCGCTACCTGCTCGAGCTGTTCGGGCTGCAGGTGCACGACCAGGAGGTGGCGGCGGATGTGGTGTCCGCGCTCAAGGAGCTCCAGGACGTGCTCGGCCGCCATCAGGACCGCGAGGTGCAGATCGCGATGCTGCGCTCACTCGCCGAAGAGGTGGCCGGCTTGCCCCGCGGGCCCCAGGCCGTGCTGGCCATGGGGGTGCTGATCGAGCGCCTTCGGGCCGACGAGCGCGACGCCCGGCGCGAGTT
>JBOGYN010000088.1:0-2414 GCA_050696855.1 Solirubrobacteraceae bacterium
GAGCTGGCGGATGCGGCGGTCGTTGTCGATCAACGGGCGGTAGCGTGCGCTCTGTTCGGTGGTGAGGCGTCGGGTGACGGTCTTGCCGGCGACTTTGCGGGTCCATTGCCAGTAGGGGCCGTGGGGGCGGGGTGGGTCGGCTTGGCAGGCGCAGCCGGGTTTGCCGCAGTAGGTGTGGCGTTGTTGGAGTGAGCCGGGCAGGACCTGGCCGGTGCGGGCGAGGGTGGAGAGCTCGTTGGCGATCTGGCGCAGCTCGTCGCGGGCGGGCTGGTCGGGGCTCATCGCGGTGAGTCTGGCAGAGGTGGTTGTCGTCACGTCCGCGTCGGTCAGTACTACTACTGTCTGATGAGCGGGGCGTCTGTGGCGTCGAGCGTTCAGCCCCAGATCGCGGGCTATGCCCCGCGGTCGCTGACGGCCGAGGCGGCCGGGTTCGCGCGCGAGGTGGTGGCGCGAGCGGCGCCCAGGACGCCGGCGCGCGCGAAGGCGTGGTTGTTCGCCGCGGGCAAGCTGGCCGGGTTCGGCGAGCGGGTCGGGCTTGAGCTGTCGGCCGGGGTGCTGCTGTCAGAGGTGGTGATCGAGCGGCTGGTGGTGGTGGGGTGTGACGGGGTCTCGCCGGCGACGCGACGGACGCTGCGCACGAACCTGCGCTCGCTCGCTCGCGCGTGTGAGCGCTACCCGCAGCCCGCGCCGGTGGCGTTGGTGCGCGAGCGCGCCAAGGCGCCGTATTCGCCGACGGAGATCGATGGGTATCTCCGGCTCGCGGCCGTGCAGAGCACGCCGGCGCGGCGGACGCGCGCCAGTGCGCTGATCTGCCTGGGCGCGGGGGCGGGGATCATCGCCTCAGAGCTGCGTTACCTGCACGGCAGCGACGTGCACGAGCGCGCGGGCGGGGTGATCGTCACCGTCGCCGGCAGGCGGGCGCGCTCGGTGCCGGTGCTGGAGCGCTATCACCAGCCACTACTGGCGGCCGGCGCCTTCGCGGGCGAGCGGTTGCTCATCGGCGGTGTGAAGCCGGGCCGGCGGAACATCTGCGATGAGCTGTGCCGCGTCCTTTCCAGCGACAGCGCGCTGCCTGGCCTTGAGCCAGGGCGGCTGCGGTCCACGTGGCTGGTGGCGTGTGCTGAGCAGATTGGGCTTCAGGCGTTCATGCAGGCGGCCGGGATCCGCTGCAGCCAGCGGCTCGGGGATCTCGCCGCGCAGCTGCCCGCCGCCACCGAAGCAGAGCTGGTCGGGCTGCTCGGAGGATCACCGTGACATGGTGAGCGCCAGCGGCGAGGAGCTTGACCGCCTGGAGCGGGTGATCGACACCTCCAAGGCCGCCAGCGAGATCGAGCGGTTGCTGCCCGTCGGGGTGCGCCCCCGGCAACTGTCGGTCCGCACGCTCTTGTTCGGGATGCTGCTGGTCGCGGTGCAGGGACGCCCCGCGCACCTGCGCCGCATCCACCAGACGCTGATCGGCCTGCCAGAACCGGACCAGTGGCGGCTCGGCATCAGCACGCGATGGAAGACCGGCGAGCACCGGCTGACCTACCGCCAAGTCGAGCGGACCTTCAAGCTGGTGGTCACGGCGCTCTCCAAACACACGCCTGACGGCCGCCCCTCGCCGCTGCTCTCAGACGTGCTCGACCGGCTGCTGGAAGCCAGCATCACCGTGCTCGGCCAGCCCGCCAGCGGCAGCTACGCCGTGGACTGGACAGACCTTGAGGCCTGGGCACGCCCACCACACCCCAAGCCCGGCGAGCCGGGCGAGCCGGGCGAGCCGGGCGCAGAGGACACCCCGCCTGACGGTCAGCGCGAGCCGTCCGGCGCCGATCAGGACGTGTGTCGTGGTGATCGCGAGGCCGCGTGGGGGCATCGCAACACCAACCACCCCGCCAAACGCGAGATCTTCTACGGCTACTACCTCCAAGCCGTGACCTGCGTCGCTGACGAGCACGGCCCCGAGGTTCCCGGGCTGGTGCGCCGCATCCAGATCGCCGCCTGCGACCACGACCCGCCCGCCCAGATCGTGCCCGTCCTGCAGCGGATGGCCACCGACGCCATCAAGCTCTCAGACATCCTGGCCGACTCCGGCTACGCCTACCGTGTCCCCACCAACTGGGCGCTGCCAGTGCGCGCGCTCGGCGCCGACCTGGTTCAGGATCTGCACCCCCACGACCGCGGCCCGAAAGGCACCCACCAGGGCGCGACCATCTCAAACGGCAACCTGTACTGCCCCGCCACCCCGACCACGCTGCTCAGGCTCGGGCCGCTGGCGCCGAACGCCACCAGCGAGCAGACCAACGCGCACGATCAACAGTCCCGCGAACTGGCGCGCTACAAGCTCGGCGCGATCACCCGCCCCGACCGCGACCGCTACCACCGCGTCGCTTGCCCCGCCACCACCGGCAAGCTGCGCTGCCCGCTCCGCCCCG
>JBOGYN010000089.1:0-10674 GCA_050696855.1 Solirubrobacteraceae bacterium
GTTCGGTGATCTGGTGGGAACGGTCTGGGGCGCGGCGATGGACGCCGGCGAGCCCGCGATCGTGTTCGGAACGTCGGCGGCGAGCGAAGCGGTGGCCGGGCCCGAGCACGTCCACTTTCTCGTTGAGGGTGATCGCTGGCATCTCACCGGGTCGGGATTCGACCTGATGGTCTCGGCGCCCGAGCCACTCGCGGACGCCCCACCCCCCCCGGACAGTGCGCCCCTCGCGGACGCCCCACCCCTCGCGGACACCGCGCCCCTCGCGGGCGCAACGTCGCCCGTCGGGGCGGAGCCGAACGGCGCCGGGGGGGACGAGCTGTGCGCGGTCACCGGGATCGTCACGGTGTCCGGGTCTGAGCAGACGATCGACTGCCTGGGCACCCGCACCACCGATCCCGACTTCGAGCTCGACGGGCTTGACTCGCTGCGCTCGGTGGCCGGCTGGTTTGGTCCCCACCGCGGGGTGACCCTCCGCGCGCTACGCCCCCGGCCCGGCCGCGACCAGGGAGAAGATCGAATCGCGGCCACCCTGTTCGAACCCGAGGGCCCGATCGACGTCGACGAGCCGCGCCTGTCCACGACCTACGTCTCGACCGACCGACCGGCGCGGGCCAGCCTCGAGCTGTGGATCGGCGCCGGCGAGGAGCAGTATCCGCGGCGCGCGGCCGGCGAAGCGCTCGGCGAGGGCGGAGCGGCGAAAGGCGACCTCGTCACTTTCGGGGTCACCCCGCTGCGATGTCACGCCAGCGGACTCGAAGGCGCCGGCGTTTACCTGTTGGCCCGGTTCTAAATGGGCCCCGCCGCGATCACCAGCGGAGCCCGGTAGGGCTAACCCATGGCCGAGGTCAAGGCGATCATCAGCGACTTCGGTGGCGTGCTCACGTCGCCGCTGGCCGGTGCCTTTGCGGCCTTCGAGGCCCACTCGGGGGTTCCCCTCGCCGAGCTCGGCCGGGCGATGGCCGCGGTCGGCCTGCGCCGGGGAGCCAATCCGCTCTTCGATCTGGAGACGGGCCGACTCTCGGAGAGCGAGTTCCTGGACCAGCTCGCCGCGCAACTGAGCACGCAGCTGCGGCGCGAAGTGGCCCTGGACGGGTTTGGCGAGCGCTACTTCGCTGATCTCGAGCCCAACCAGCCGTTGATCGAGTACATGCGGGCGCTGCGCACGCGAGGATATCGACTCGCGATCTGCACCAACAACGTCCGCGAGTGGGAGCTTCGTTGGCGGACCATGCTGCCCATCGACGAGATCTTCGACGTTGTCGTCGATTCCGCTTTTGTCGGCGTACGCAAGCCCGAGGCACGGATCTATGAGCTGACGCTCGAGCGGCTCGGCGTCGAGGCCGAAGCCGCGTTGCTGATCGACGACATCGAGATCAACTGCGACGCGGCGCGCCAGCTTGGCCTGCGCGCGGTCTGGTTTCGCTCCACCGAGCAGGCGATCCAGGAAACCGAGAGCGCCCTGATGGAGGTCGGCTGAGCTCGATGCGGTGGCGTCTGGGGATTGCAATCGCCGTGCTCGGCGCGCTCGCGGTCGTGATCGTCGCGTTCGCGGCCGCCAATTCCAGCCCGCCCCGTGATCCCGCCGGCGCGACCGTCCAACCGCCGCCCACCGCCGCCGTCCTGGCCGGGGCCAAGGGGCCGACGCTTCGGATTGCGGCCGGCTCGGGGCGCCCGATCCGGCGCGGATTTCTCGGCTTCTCGGTGGAGTTTCAGGCCGTGCGGGCCTATACGGGCAACAATCCCCGGGTCGTCAATCCGGTGCTGCTGCAGTTGATCCGCAATCTCAGCCCGGGTCAGAGCCCCACGCTCCGGATCGGCGGTGACAGCACCGACGTGTCCTGGGTACCGACCCGCGGCGTCAAGCCGCCGCCCTACGTGAGCTACCGGCTGACACCGGGCTGGCTGGCCACCACCGCCGCACTCGCCCACGATCTCGGGGCGAAGATGACGATGGGACTCAATCTGGCCGCCAACGAGCCCGCCTTGGCCGCGGCCGAGGCGCGCGCCTACCTGAAGACCATCGGCCGGCGCTTCATCGCCGCGCTGGAGATCGGCAACGAGCCCAACGTGTACGGAAAGATCCAGGTGCTGCACACCCTGCTCGGCGCCCCGCTCTACGCGCGTCCCCGCGACTACGGCTACCCCCAGTTCCTGAGCGAGTTCGGCGCCGAGGTAGCGGCCGCCCCGCGCCTGGCGCTGTCCGGACCGGCGCTCGCCGTCGGGCCGACGCCCGAGCTGGGGTCCTGGGTGCAGACGATGCCCTCCTTCCTGCGCGGCCAGCAGCGCCTGGGGTCGCTGACAGTTCACCGCTATCCGCTGCGCAACTGCTTCGTTGCGCCCAGCTCGCCGCAGTACCCGACGGTCGCCAACCTGCTCTCGAGCTACTCGACCACCGGCCTGGCCGCCAGCCTGCGCCGGTGGATCGCGATCGCCCATGCCCAGCACCGCGCCATCCGAGTCGACGAGCTCAACTCGGTCGCCTGTCGCGGCAAGACCGGCGTCAGTGACACGCTCGCCGCCTCGCTGTGGGTGACCGACGCCCTGTTCTCACTCATCCACGCCGGCGTCGACGGCATCAACATGCACACGCTGCCCAACTCGGCCTACCAGCTCTTCCAGTTCAGTCACCATGGCGGCCATTGGCACGCCCGGGTCCAGCCCGTCTACTACGGCCTGCAGCTGTTCGCGCAGGCGGCCCCGGTTGGCGCGCGGCTGATCAGCCTGCACGGGCTGCATGGCGCGCCCGCCCTCAGCGCGTGGGCCACGCGCACGGCGGACGGCACCGTACGCGTAGTGCTCATCAACAAGAGCCAGCGCGTCAGTCGCAATGTCACGCTGCTCGCCCCGGGAGCGGTTCGGTCCGCGACGATCGAGCGGATGCAGGGCCGGAGCGTGCACTCCAGCGACGTCACCCTCGGCGGGCGCAGCTACGGCGCCAGCACCTACTCGGGCCGCCTCGCCGCCCCGGCGCTGCAGTCGGTCAAGCGCCGGGGCCGTGGCTATCTCGTCTCGGTGCCGCGCGGGTCGGCGGCGTTGGTCACCTTCGCACCCCGCTAGGCCCACTAGTGCCTCCGCCAGCGGCGGGCGTGCAGCTGGAGCTAGTTCTCGATGCCGAGCCGATCCCAGCAGTAGAGCTCGAGACACTCAGCCGCCAGCGCAGTGCAACGCTCCTCAGACAGCCACGGCAGCACCGTGTCAAAGGCCTGCTCCTCGCCGACGCCGGCCTCGAACGCCTCCTCGCCGCGGAATCCGGCGGCGATCTTGAGCGCCTCACGGCGGTTGTCCCCCAGCGAAGGGAATACGTTGACCAGAAACTCCTTACTGGGCAAGGGATGGCCGACCTCGAGCGAGACGTGCCACGCCGCGAGCAGCGACAGATCGTGCTCGTCGAGGTCTGCGACCGCCTTGGCGTAGTGAGATCCGAGCTCGGATTCGGGAATCTCGTCCACCCAGGCCCGTACCACCTCGCCGAGGATCTGGCGACGGGCCTCTCTTCCCACCGAGTCGGCGATAACCCGGATGGCGTTCTGCGGTTCGATGAAGCAGAGAGTCATTGGAGCTCCGGCTCGTAGATACGATTGCCCGAGAAGGTAGGCGCTGCTCCGGACGGAGCGGGGGGTCAGAGTCCAAGGGCCGCGCGAGCGCCGCTCAGAGCGGCCGGATCGGGCTCGAGCCCCGGGTCCATCCCCAGCGACGAGCGCTCACCCCGCTCCCAGTTGAAGAAGGCGGCGTCGAGTGCCTCCAGCGCCACCCCGCAGGCGCCCGCGAGCTCGGCCGCGCGGCGCTCCAGGAGCAGCGGATCGCCGATCCCGAGCAGGCGCTTGGCGGCCAGCGTGACCGGATCGGCCCCGCCGAAGGCCAGGGCGCCGGCGCGCAGCTCGTAGGTTCCCGTCGCGCCCAGCGTGAGCAGCAGATCGAAGCGTGCGCCTCGCTCCAGGCCGGGCAGCGCAAGGCGCTCAAAGGCCCGCGCGAAGCGCCGCTCGGGCGCCCACGCCGCGTCCCCGGTAAAGGCGGCGGCCTGGGAGCCGGCGCGCGCCGCCCAGGCTCGGTAGGCGTCCACGGTGCGCTGCCCCCGGGCGGGCTCGTGGGAGCCGCGCGGGCCGACGGCGACGTCGTCGAGCTCGGGGCCAGTGCCGGCGCTCCAGGGCACCCGCACCTGCTCGATCGCGGAGAACGGCGCCTCGCCGTCGAGCGGTCCCAGGTAGGCGATCTCCAGCGCGAGCCAGGTGCGCTCCTCGAGATCGCCGCCCGCGTCAGCGACCTCCGCGTAGAGCCCCGGAGGATCGCTGGCAAGCTGGGCGACGCGGGCCGCCGCCCAGGCCAACTCCTCGGCCAGACGCTCGGCGTCGACGCTGGACTTCAGACCCGGAGCGAGGTCGATCCGGTAACCGTCATCAGATCCGCGGGCCATGCGGCGAACCGTGACCCCGGGCGACCCCCGCCCGGAGCCGCCGCGCGAGCGCAGAGTCCCCCCTGAGCGGGAGGCGTCGGGCATGCCGGCAGTCCGGCCGGCCGCTGCGGTGCCGGACCGCAGCGGGCCACTCGGTGAGACGACGGGCCGCAGCTCGACATCCTGCTCCCGGGCGCAGATCGGACAATTCTGGACGAGGCGGTTGTGGCGACAGAAAGTGGGCATGGCGTGCGGCCGGCGGCCGGCGAGGGCAACGCCTTCATCGTAGGACGGCCACCACATCGGCGTGGCATCGCCAACCAACGTTAGGATTGACCCGATTTTGTGAAGCCGCGGTAGCTAAAGGGTGAGGTGGTGCAGATGGAGAAAGACCGGCGCAGCCGGGTGTCCTGGATCGTCGGGCTGGCCTGCCTCGCGGCGCTCGCGCTACCCACGCTGGCCTGGACTGCCCCGGGGGGATCGCCACCCACGATCACGCCGGCCCACGGAAAATCCTTTCACCCCGCCCTCGGCGATTGGGAGGGCACCGTCGGTGGCTTTCCGGTCAGCTTCCAGGTCAAGCTGACGGGCGTCAAGCTCGCATCCGCGACGGCGGCGGCGCATTACTCGCTGAACGCCATTGTCGCCCTGCTCCCCGCCGGCTGCCCGAAGGTCAGCTACCGCTACACCGAAGCCGTCATCAACTCAACGAGCGGCACGGCGGTCGGCGCCCATGGCCAATTCGGGCTGACCAAGTTCGGCTTCACCGGGAGCTTCACCGGGCCGCGCTCGGCCACCCTGTCCAGCCCACCCGGCGCCCATCACTGCAGCCCGCTGAGCTGGACCCTGCACCCCGTCAAGCGAGCGCCGGTCCGGAGCGGAACCTGGCGTATCTCCTTTGCCAACAACGAGTCAAGCCGCTTTGGCGTGATCGGTAACGGCCGGTTGGCCGCCGGGATCAAGCTCCCCCAGGCGCTGACGCGCTGCAACGGCGCCAGCGGTGCCATCGACCTGTTCATCGGCGCCTCCGGCCGCGCCATGACCGATCAGCCCCGTGTCCGCGCCTCGATCCGGTTCGGCCTCACCAGGGCGACTGGTCAGATCAACGCCGGCGGCAAGGGCTGCCCCTCAGGGCCCCTGTCGTTCACGGCCCGCCGGCTGTAGACCGACCGACCGATCGATCGATCTCATCTTTTCCACGAAGGCTGCGGGCTCATGTCTCTCCCGGTGTGAGTCCAGCCGCCACCGCCTCGTCGCGGCGGTGCTCGCGGGCGCGGGCGATCACCTCCCGGAAGCTCCTGAAGCGGAAGATCAGGACCAGCGACGCGAAGCCCAGCGCCGAGCTCAGCACCGCGGTAGCGATCTGCTGTCCGACCGAGAACGAGGCAGCATCGCTGCTCTTGAAGATGGCGATCAGCAGCGCCTGCTGCACGCCGGCGCCCCCCGGGGTGAACGGGAACACCGACGCGACCACCTGCACGGCGAGCACGAGGAGAGCGTTGCGGACCGACCCGCCGATGTGGAAGGCATCGAGCAGCGCCCAGTAGGCGGCAAAGCGGGCGATCCAGCTCGCGAATTGCCAGATGGCCATCTTGCGCTTGTAGGCCTCGCGGTCGCGGAGGATGGTCAGGCCCTGCCGGACGCGTTGCCAGAAGGCGCGCACGCGGGCCGAGAGCAGGGCGAAGCCGACCAGGAACAGCACCCCAACCACGGTCAAGAAGAACAGCGTGAAGCGCATATTGGACGCGAAGAAGCTGATGTCGAAGGCCGGCAGCTTGGAGAAGTCCGGCGGCTTGGGAAAGACACCCTGGGTGAACGCAAAACCCATGATCAGCAGCCCCATCGCCCAGTCGAAAACTACGCCGGTGGAGAGGGCGGCCGCGACTGCGGGGTAGCTGGCGGGCGGGATCGCCAGCCGGGTCAGGAAGAGCTGGGCGACATTGCCGCCCCCGAGCGGGAAGACGTTGTTGACCGCGTAGCCCACCATGTACGCCCCCCACACGTCGCGCCAGCGGACCCGAGCCTCGGGGTAGGCGGCCTGCACCGCCCCCCACAGGGCACGCGAGCGAAGCAGGAGATAGAGCGCGTAGAAGCCCAGCCCGATCAGCAAGGAGACCCAGCTCAGCCCCGCCAGTTGCGAGAAGAAGGTGCCGGCTGAATTCAGCAGGTCGCTGACCGTGCAGCCGATCGACGCATGACAGCCGTGGTGGGAGTTGGCTACGGAGGCGGCGAGCACCGGCATGCCCGTACACGGTCGCACAACCCGCAGTCGCGCCGGCCCGCCCGCCCGCGCCTGCGCCCGCCCGCGCCTGCGCCCGCGACGCGCAGGGCGATTAAAGAAGACCGGGGGACCCAGATCCATCTGGGTCCCCCGGAGAGCCAGGGAAGTGGGGGCGCAGTTCCCTGACCGACAGGGGCGAGTTTCCCCGTCCCAAGCTTGTTCTAAACCACACTGGCCCCAAAAAAATCCGAACTGGACTTCGGAGTGTGACTCAGCGTTCTACGCTAGCAGCTTCGAGTAGTCCGGAGCAAGGCTAAATCTCTAAAGCTTCTCGAAGAAAACGGTCCGCACGGGCGGCCGGGCTCAGGTTTCGCGCGTGCCCGGGCCGGTGAAGAACTCCTCACCGGGACGGACGGTGCCCGCCGCCTCGGCCTCGTGGCGCAGGGTCCGGTCAGCTTCGCCGCTCCACGCCCCCACCGAGAGCATCTCACGGTCGGCGTCCATCGGGCTACCGCCGAGGTCAGCGTTGACGATCCGCGCGCACTTGCGGCCTTCGGCGATAGCGGTGACCACCAGCGATTGGCCGATTCGCGCGTCGCCGCAGGCGTAGACCCGGCCCACCGACGTGCGATAGGTCTGCTCGGTGCGGATGTTGCCGCGGCGATCAAAGGCCAGTCCGAGCTCCCCCACGAAGCCGTCCTGCTCGGGATGCTTGAAGCCGATCGCGAGCAAGACCAGATCGCCCTCGACCACGAACTCGCTACCGGGGACGGGAGTGAGGTCACGCGACGAACTGCCGGTCACCTTGCGGGCGTAGACGTGGCTGACGGCGCCGTCCTGGCCGCCGAAGCCAATCACCTCGGTTCCCCACCGTCGCTTGCCGCCCTCATCGAGGGCATAGGTGCTCTCGGTGCGCTTGGGCGGTAGCGGCC
Source organism: Solirubrobacteraceae bacterium (assembly GCA_050696855.1). GTDB lineage: Bacteria > Actinomycetota > Thermoleophilia > Solirubrobacterales > Solirubrobacteraceae > Palsa-465. The sequence goes on from JBOGYN010000089.1 coordinate 7,544, forward strand.
ACGGGTGACGCGGGTCGTCGCGGCCCGGAAGCATCTCGGCGTACACGTCGAGCATCTGCACGCTCTCGGCGTCCTCGCGGTGGGAATTGGAGATGCAATCCATCCCCGTGTCGCCGCCGCCGATGACGATGACCTTCTTGCCTCGGGCGCTGATCTCGGTCCCGGGCTCGGGAGCGCGCGAGGGGCGTCCCTGTTGGGCGGCGACCCAGCGGTTGCGCTGATAGAGATAGTCCATCGCGGGGTGGATCCCGACCAATTCGCGGCCGGGCGCCTCGATCTCGCGTGGCACCCGGGAACCAATCGAGATGACCAGCGCGTCGTAGCGCTCCTGCAGCTCCTCGGTGCTCACGTCGCGGCCGACGTCGGTGTCATAGACGAACTCGATGCCCTCCTGCTCGAGGATCGCCACCCGACGGTCGATGATCGCCTTCTCGAGCTTGGCGTCGGGCACACCGAATCGCAATAGGCCGCCGGCTCCCTCGTCACGCTCGTACACGGTCACCGAGTGACCGCAGCGGTTGAGCTCGGCCGCCACCGCGAGCCCCGACGGGCCGGCGCCGACAACCGCGACCGTGCGTCCCGAACGGCGGTCGGGAGGCTCAGCCACGATCCAGCCCTCGGCGTAGGCCCGCTCGACGATGGCCAGCTCGATCTGCTCGATCGTCACGGGGTCGTCGTTGATGGCCAGCACGCAGGCCGACTCGCACGGAGCCGGACAGATCAGGCCGGTGAACTCGGGGAAGTTGTTGGTGCTGTGGAGTTGATCGATCGCGTCGCGCCACTTGTTGCGATAGACGAGGTCGTTCCAGTCCGGGATCAGGTTGCCCAGCGGACAACCCTCGTGGCAGAAGGGCACCCCGCAGTCCATGCACCGCGCGCCCTGCCTCCGCAGCTCCCCCTCGGGCTGGACCGCGAAGTACTGCTGGTAATCGCCCACGCGGCGGCTCGGATCGCGCTTGTCGAAGCCGACCCGATGAATCTTCAGAAATGCGCCAAGCTCGCCCATGAAGGTCGGCGAAGGCTAGCAATCAGCACTCCTCGCCCGTACGGTTCCGCCATGGGGGCTATCGCTCGGCGCACGGCGCCGGTCATCGTCATCGCGCTGCTGGTGCTCGCCGCCCCGAGCGGCGCCCGTGTCCGGCGCGCGGCGCCTGATCAGACCGTCGTTCTGATTGCCCGGCCGGCGACCGTCGGCGCCGGCCATCCGGTGAGGCTGACGGTCGAGCTCGGTCCGCTGACCACGGGCACGATGCTCAGTCTCTATGCCAACCCGTATCCGTTCCGGCGCTCGACCCTGCTCGAGACGATCCCGACTGCAAGCTCCCGGTCCTTCGCGGTGACCGTCCATCCCGATCGCATCACCCGGTACCACGCCGTCCTCTCGACGGGCGGCGCCGGGGCAACTGCCCGCGTGGGCGTGATCGGGCGAGCCGTGACCAAGGCCCGGGCCCTCCCGCTCGGCCGCGCCCGGGTCACGCTCGTCCTCTTTCACCCGCGCGATCTCCCCTGGAACGGCGCCCGCGTCCGCTGGTGGTTTGCCAGCGGACGCACCGGGCGCTTCCGAGCCGCGCCCGCGACCCGTACGCGTCGCCTCAGCCCGTACGTGACGACCGCCCGGACCGCGGTCGCGTTGCCGGCGGGGGGGTACCGGTTCCGGGCGTGCTTCAACGTCCCGGGGGCTCGCGCGCTCCTGAACCCGCGCCGGCCGCCGGGCTGCTCGGGCCGCGGCTACCACGGAGGCGGGTTCCTGCCGGTCGGGTTCCCCGGTCCCGGGGCAGTCGGGCGCGCCGGCCGCTATCTGGCTGCCCGCGCGGGCCTGACCGGCTTCGCAGTGGTGGACAGCGAGGGGCGGCTGTCCGGCGCCGACCTCAACCGCCCGTTCATCACCGGCAGCGTCGTCAAGGCGATGCTCCTGGTCGCCTACCTGCGCCACCTCGCCGCGCTCGGTCAGCGACACGTGGACCCCCAGAGCGCCTCGTTTCTGTATCCGATGATCCACGTCTCTGACAACCGCGCGGCCACCCAGACCCAGTCCTACGTGGGGGACGCGGGACTCGACGGCGTCGCCCGGGCGGCGGGCATGGCCAACTTCTCGGTCTTCGGGTCCTGGGGAACGGCGCTGCTCACGCCGGCCGACCAAGCGCAGTTCTTCTTCGCGATGGACTCGCTGGTCCCATCGCAATTCGTCGGCTACGCCCGGTTTCTGCTCTCGACGATCGTGGACTACGAGAGCTGGGGCATCCCGGCCATCGCCCGGCCCCGCGGGTACCGGGTGTTCTTCAAAGGCGGCTGGCGTCCGACGCCGCGCGGCCAGCTCGTGAACCAGATCGCCCGGCTGGAGGGCCACGGCCGCAGGTTCGCGCTCGCGGTCATGACCGACGGCGATCCGTCCATGGCCTACGGGATCGAGACGATTCAGGGGCTCACGGCGGCGCTGCTGGGCTGATTTGCACTCTCCTCATTACAGTGCGCGCATGCGAGCGCAGGTCCGAGCGGTGAGCGCCGCAGCCCTGGTCCTGGCGCTGGGGTGCGCCGGTGCGCTCCCAGCCGCCGCGTCGGCCCAGCCGGCGCCGACAATCTCGCTGACGGCCGCGTCTGAAGCGGTGCCAAGCGGGGCCAGCGTAGTCCTCTCCGGCACGGCCACGGGCACGGCGCCGGCTAGCCCGGTGACGCTGTACGCCCGTCCCTATCCCTACACGGGGGCGCCGAAGGCGGTCGAGTCCACGGTCACCGACGCGACCGGCGGCTTCTCGTTCCCGGTCACGCCCAGCCAGAACACGCGCTACAGCGCCAGTCTCGGCTCCACCGGACCCGAGGCGACCGTCACGCTCGGCGTGATCGGCCAGACGGTGACCAAGCTCCGGGCTCTCCCCCTGGGCCGCGCGCTGGTCACCGTGGTGGTCTTTCACCCCCGGGGCCTGCATTGGGGGCACGCGCTCGTGCACTGGTCCTTTGCCAGCGGACGCCACGGCCGCTTTGCCTTCACCGCGCCGACCCGGGCGATCACGCTCAGCCCTTCGGCGACCGTGCTGCGCACGGTGGTCACGTTGCCGGCCGGCCAGTACCGATTCCGGGCCTGCTTCGCGCCCCCGCGGGCGGCCGCCCTGCTCAACCCGCGGCGACCCCCGGGC
>JBOGYN010000090.1:0-1504 GCA_050696855.1 Solirubrobacteraceae bacterium
GCACAGCATGCGCTCGCCGGAGATCACGCGGCTGTACCTCCAGGTGGACCCGGCCGAGGACCTGGCCGCCTGGTCCGACGACCGGATCTGGTCCGAGCTGGCCCAGCGCCTGGCCGTCGACGGCGAGTTCAGCCTGCGCGAGGGCCCGATCCTGGACAAGGGCATCACGCCGATGCGCAGCTTCGTCGCCGAGCCGATGCGTCACGGCCGCCTGTTCCTCGCGGGCGACGCCGCGCACATCGTGCCGCCGACCGGCGCCAAGGGGATGAACCTCGCGGTGGCCGACGTCCGGGTGCTCTCTCGTGCGCTCGTCGCACTGTGCAAGGGCGACGCCTCGCTCGCGGAGTCCTATTCGGACACTTGCCTGCGCCGCGTGTGGCGGGCCGAGCACTTCTCCTGGTTCATGACCACCATGCTGCACGTCGACCCGCACGCGGACCCGTTCGCCCGCCGTCTTCAGCTCTCGCAGCTGCGCTACACCGCCTCGTCGAGGGCGGCGGCGACCAGCCTCGCCGAGAACTACGTCGGGCTGCCGTTCGCCCAGCCGCCTGGGTAGAAACCGACGTGGACTTCCATCAACGTTGAGAGCGAAAGCACGCACACCACGAGGGTGACCGCGGCGGTGGCGAACCAGGTCGGGCGCAATTCCCGAGACGCCAGGGCCGGCGCGGCAAGGAGGGTGAGGACTCCGGCTACTCCGGTGATCGGCAGGATGAGCGCCCACCGGACCGTGAAGGCCAGTACGGCGGTGGTGGCAAGCGCGAGGAGCGACCGTCCGATGTGGATGGTCTTCGGCGGCGCGAACGTCGCCAGGGCCGCGATAGTGGCGAGCTGGAGGACGAGGGTGCCCACCCGCAGTCTGAGCCGGTTTTCGGACAGGGCGGCCACTTCTCCGACGATGCCGTAGCCGTGTCTCGGCTCGTCGATGAGCGCGGTGAGGATGTAGAAGGCCTGTTCGCTCATGGTCCGAGGTGTCATGGATGCCACTATATATCGTCGCACGATATATATCGCGCTGAGTCGTCAACCCTAGGTTGACGATGGAGGATCGTCAACCTAGAGTTGACGGCATGACCTACCCAGTGAAGCTCGACGACCTCATCTCCGCCATCAAGTCCAACCAGGACCACGACGCGCTCGGGCAGCTGTCCGACGCCGTTTACCTCGGGGAGCACCTCGGTGAGCTCGCCGATCACCTGATCGGCCACTTCGTCGACCAGGCCCGCCGGTCCGGCGCGTCCTGGACCGAAATCGGCACCAGCATGGGCGTCTCCAAACAGGCCGTGCAGAACCGGTTCGTGCCGAAGATCGATCCCGGCGGCGATCCAGGGGGGATGATCCAACGGCTCTACGGCCGCTACACCGACCGCGCGCGGCACGTGATCGTCGCGGCGCAGCAGGCGGCGATCCAGGGCAAGAGCCCCGGCATCGACACCACGCACCTGGTGCTGGGCCTGCTTTCCGAGCCGGCCGCGCTGGCGGCGGGGGTGATCGTGTTCCAGGG
>JBOGYN010000091.1:0-1902 GCA_050696855.1 Solirubrobacteraceae bacterium
TTCCGGTGCTGATGTCGACAAGACGCTCGCCGTAGCCCGGGCAGTTGCCATGATCGGTGCCGGAGAGCCTTCCGCACGAGCCTGACCCGTTACACCACCGGCCTCGTGCCTTCGTAAAGATCTGTCGACTCGAGCGCGGAAGGTTCGCCGGCGCCCGTCAGCGGAGCGGAACGTGACCTGATAGCGCCTCTATGTCAAAGCGCGTGGGCAACGAGGCGGTTGTGATCGGCTCGAAGCTCCCGGTAGACGACCTTGGCGAGCTGCCGCTTCAAGCTACGCAGCGCCTCCTGGGAAGTCTTGTGTTCGGCGAGCTTTCGGCGGTAGTGATCCTGGCCGAGACCCGGGTGCATCACCTGCACCCGCGCAGCCAGGTGCAGTGCGTTGTTCAGCGAGCGGTTTCCGGCACGACACAACCGATGACGACGTATGTCGCCGCTGGAGGCTTCAATCGGAGCGGTTCCTGTGTAGCTCGCGTAGTGGCCCGCGGTGGCGAAACGCGTGATATCCCCAGTGTGGCCAAGGATCTTAGCCGCGAGCACCTCGCTAATCCCCGGGATCCGCGGCAGGGTGCTGCCGCTAGCAGCGACGGCCTCTGCGCATCGCTTCCGGTTGGCTGCGAGATCACGGTCCAGTCGCCGCACGTCAGCAATGAGCTCTCGCGCCATGCTCTTGCGCTCGATCGCGACAACGGTCACGGGGCGAATGGCCCTGAGCAGCGTTGCAGCATCGCCGGCCGCGAGGTCGGTCGGCGCACCACCTGGGCACAAGTCTCGGAGCAGCCGGTGGAGCCGGTTGATCGTCCGCCGGCGCTCTTGGTTCAGTTCGTCCCGCCGGTCGGAGAGGAGCCGAAGGATCGTCGCATGGTCCTCACGCGCTACCCGGCGAAGAGTTCGACTGTGCATGGCGACGGTGGCTACGGACACGGCATCCAGCAGATCGGTCTTCCGACTGTGGCCAGTGTGGAGGAGCCGCGCTCGAGCGGCAAGGGTGGCCGGAACGTCGACCACAGTTTCGCCAGCGCTGACGAGTTGTTGGGCAAGAAAGAGCCCAAGTCCGGAGGCGCCCTCGATGGCCCAGGTGCGTTCTGGCCAAGCCGCAGCCCAATTCCGAAGACGGCTGAGCGTGACCTTGTTCGCGGCGACACGCAGCTGCGCTATGACCTCAGCGTCATTCCCCAATGCCGCTGCGGTGTGCGAGCCCTTGTGCGGATCGATCCCGATGATGACCACGATATGCACGCCCTCCTAGGTGTTTTGCGCCGAGTGGGTCACTGCGAAGGGCACCCTGAGTTCAGGAAGCGTCACGCCTCTATCGAGCCACACCGCAGCCGGAAGACGCCCGGCCGGCACGCTATGAGGGAGTCACACCGAGGTGGACAAGGAGCGTGGGAGCCCAGCCGGACGTCCGCCTACACCCTACGTCTCTCGACTTGGAGTGCCGAGCCATCTTGCACAAGTCAGGAGCCTGACCAAGAGGTCCCATAACAGTCGTGTCCGCTCGCCCACCGGCGCCAGCCATCCGTCCTTGGAGGGAGCCGATGACCGAGTCTAGCGTGGCACAGCAGATCATCGTGGGGGTGGACACGCACAAGGACGTGCACGTGGCCGCTGCCATCAACGGCCATGGCCAACTGCTTGGCCACCGCACCGTCGCGACCACGGAGAGGGGCTGCAGCGATCTCCACTTCTGGGCGCTGTCGTTCGCGCCGCAGGTGCGATACGGCGTCGAGGGAACTGGGTCATATGGCGCGGGTCTCTCCCGCTTCCTGCAGGCCCAGGGCAGCTCGGTAGTGGAGATTCGAGGGCCCAACCGCAAACTGCGCCGGGATCGGGGCAAGTCCGACACGATCGACGCCGAGGCCGCCGCTCGCGCCGTGCTGGCGGGGACATCGGTGATCAAGCC
>JBOGYN010000092.1:0-5148 GCA_050696855.1 Solirubrobacteraceae bacterium
GCCACGGGCGCCACTGTCCCCATGAAGCCCTCGAGCGAGTTAAAGAACCGAGTCAGCTCAGTGCCGGGGTCGGCTAGGTAGGTCGCGACCGGCGTCAGGTGCTGGAGCAGCCGTGGCAACGCGGCGAAGGTGTCGTTGAGCGCCGAACCGCGGCCGGCGAGCGTATCCCCGAACCCGACCAGGTTCTTGTCGACGGCGACGCGGGTTTTGGCATCAAAGAGCTGGTTGACGTCCTCGAACTGGACCGGAACGCTGGTATGGGTGATCTTCATGGTGCCGCCGTCGGAGTACATCCGATGCGACGTCCCCGTGTGCAAGTCCACGAACTTCAGGCCCAGGACCGAGCGGGGCCGAATCGAGACGGTCGAGTCGAGCGGCACGGCGCCCTCGGCCTGGTTGAGCTGGAGCGTGAGCTGGGCACCGATCTGGCCGGTGGGCAACTGGATCGGCTTGAGCGCCGAGACAAGGCCGACCCGGAAACCACCTTCGCGGACCTCATTACCGACCACCAGGTCAGAGCCAGAGGCGATGTCGACCTTGAGCTGCTTGGTGGGCACGAACGGCAGGCCGTTGTTGGCGTTATAGGCCAGGAAGACGGCCACCATGATCACGAGCACCGTCATCGCCCCGACCAGGACGGGGTTGGCGAGCGCGGATTGCTGGTTGCGTCTCATCGAGCGGTCACGGGGCGAGGAGGTAATTGAGCAGGGCCTGGGCCGAGCTGGTCGAGGGTGTCGCCGGGGCCGAGCTCGGCGAGGCGGCGGCCGTCGGGGCGGTGCTCGCGCCCGTTCCGGTGACGATCTGGCCGATCGTCTTGTGCAGGTTGATGGCCGGGCCGGCGCCGGCTGTGGGCGCCGTGCCGGGGGCGGTTGAGGCCGCGGTCGTGGGGGTGCCCGGGCTCGCCGTGGAGCTCGTGGTCGGGGTTGTCGACGTGCTGCTCGTCGTGCTGGCCTGTGCCAGGGTCTTGTTCTGGGCGAAGACGTCGGCGGCGGTGAGCTTGCCGGCGCTGGTGGCCACGCCCTGCTTGCCCGGAGGCGCGCCCCCCGGATCGGGCACGGGGGCGCCCGGGTTGGAGGGATCGCTCGTGGTGACGCCCGGCTGGTTGGCGCCCAGCCACGAGTAGCACTGGCGATAGGCCGGCCCGTACTGCTTGAGGGCCATCGCGATCGTGGCCGGGGAGGCGTAGGGCGAGCACATCTTGTTGAAGAAGGCGTCGACGGCCAGGACGTGACCCTGCGGGCCGAAGGTGTTGATGGCCAGGGCCTGGTTGAAGACGTAGCCGAGCAGCGCCTGCAGGCCGGTGAAGCCCTTGCCGCCCGGGCTGCGCGGATCGGCCTCGACGGCCCGGCTCTGGTTATCGAGGTCGCGCAGGACGATCGCCAGGTTCTTGGCCAGCTCGGGCGTCGGCTGGGCGAAGCGGTTGAGGTCGGCGACGGTGGGAGCGGCCGCGGTGACGGCCGTCTTACCGGTCACCGAGGCGCGGCCCAGGGAACTGATCGCCGGCCGTGAGGAGTGCGAGAAGCCCGGCAGGTCGGTGAAGAAACGGTGCAGCTGGTGGGCGGCGCCGTTGAGGTTGTTGAGCACCGGCGTGTTGACGGTCGCGGTGGTGCCCAGCTTGGCCATCGCCGGACGCAGCTGCTCGAGCGTGGCCGGCAGGTTGTGGAACGTCCCGCGCAGATTGTTGTCCTGCGTGGCGGTGGCGGTGGCGGTCCGGTTGGCCTCGGTGATGAAGCGCTTGACGTTGCTCGAGTTGTTGGCCAGCGCGGTGATGACCCCATTGGAGTCCCGGGTCAGGTTCTGGAGCGTGGTCGAATCGTTGGCGAGCAGGTTGAGGAGACGGTCGGTCTGATCGAGGGCGGGCACGGCGCGGTGCAGCGCCTGCTGAAGGTCACCCGAGCGAGCGGCAGCGGCGGCGCCGAACTCGTTAATGATCAGGGTGAAGCGCTGGCGGTAGGGCAGGCGCATCACGTTCTGGACGAGATCGGCGGGGATCGTTGACTGGGTGTGGCTGATCGGGATCGTGCCGCCCGCCTTGAGCACGGGACCCGAGCTGCCCGGGTTGCAGTCGATGAAGTACTCGCCGATCAGCGACTGCGGCCGCGACTGGCAGGTGGCGTCCGTATGGAACTGGCCGAAGCCGCCCTGGTTGACCGTGACCGTGACCACGGCGTGCAGCGACTTCTGATCGAGGTCGATCGACTTGATCGTCCCCGCGGGGACCCCGGCGACCTTGAACTCGGCCCCGGTCACCAGGCCGAAGGCATTGTCGATCTGGATCTTGTAGGTGCCGTTGGCGTTGCCGTTGGAGGCACCCCCGGCCAGCACCACAAACCCGACGGCGGCGAGCACGATCGCGGCGGAAAGGAGGATCCGCTTCATTTGCCGGTCGGAACCTGGTTGGGGTTACACGGATATCCGCTTTCGGGGAAGAACACCGCGCCCCGCTCGATCGAGCCCGGGCAGCGGTCGCCCTGGCCGGTGGTGAGCAGTCCCTGGGTGCCGTTGCCACCGAAGGCGAGGGCCTGGCGCAGGGGGTAGAGCGCCGGGTTGGCCAGCAGCCCGCCGTTGTCGAACAGGTTCAGGGCGCCGTTGGAGATCGAGCCGATGCCGACCACGGGGGCGACTCGGCTGGTGCCGCCGTTGGCGTCGTCCTGGCCGGGATGGGTATAGCCCTCAAACCAGCCCGTCAGGTCGACGGCGTAGGGACGGGCGGTGGCGAATTCCGGGGTCGAGGCGTTGAGCGCAGCCACCGACTGCGGGAAGGCGCCGGGCCGGGATTGGCCGTTGACGGTCGTGTTGCGGACGGCGGCGGCGGCGAGCGGGACGCCGAGCCTGGTGAGCTCGATCAGGTCGTTGTTGGTCCCCGGACGACTGATGATGTTCGAGAGATCGCGCACCGTGGGCACCGAGTCCTGGGCCAGCGGGCGCAGCTGGACGAGCAATTTCTGGAGCTTGGGAGCGACGGGCTTGGAGACGTTGACCAGCGGCGTGATGTCGTTGAGCGCCGTGCGGAGGTTGACGAACGTCGTGTTGGCCAGGCGCATGAAGCCGGGCAGCTGGCGCAGCGACGAAGCCAGGTTGACGCGCTGGGAGGCCAGCGCCGACGTGGTGGTCGAAAGGTGCTGGATCAGTCCGCTGAGGTCGCTGGAGCGTTGGGCGAGATCGCCGACCAGGTGGCCGGTCTTGACCACGAAGTTGGTGAACTGACCGGTGTTACGGTCGATCTCGTTGAACAATGTGCTGCTGGAGGCGATCGCCGGGTTGAGGTAGGCGAAGGCGGCCTGGGCGGTCTTGCCGTAGCCCTTGTACTGCTCGGCCGAGCCGAGGAACACGTTCTGAAGGCCCTTGCGGGTCGGCCCGTTGAGGGTGTTGAAGAGCTGGTCGAGGTCGACCTCGCTGGTCGTGCTCTGAGCGCCGATGACCCCGTTGTTGGGGATCTTGGGCTCGGCCGGTGACCCGAGCTGGAGGTTCACGTAGCGGCTGGCGATGCCCGACAGCGACAGTTCCCGCACCGTCGCCTGGGTGCCCTGGCGCAGGGGCGTATAGGCCTGGTTGGTGATCGTCAGCGTCAGCTGGGCCTGGCCACTGGGCGTCAGCGCGATCTTGGAGACGGTGCCGATCTGGTTGCCCGACACCTGCACCAGGTCGCCCTGGACGATCTGGCTCGCGTTCTGGAAGGTCGCGCGCACCACATAGCTACTCCCGCTCGAGAGCAGGATCACCACGACGGCAACAAGGGCCACCGCGACCGCCGCTACCGCGGCGACTCGGCCGATCACACTTGAGTTCCGCACCGCCGCGCCCTACGCAATCGATCTCCTCCCGCGCACGGCCCGTTGCGACCCAGGAGGGTCGTCACGATTCCGGCGCGAATCTGGCGCGAAGCTAGCAAGGCGCCGGAGGCACTGTCAATTGAGAACCGATCGCACCAACCCGTGACCACGGGGGTTTTCCCACCCGGGGACGGCCGCTTGGCGCACGCCGGTCCAGGCGCTAGCGTCTGCGCTTCCCGCCCGGGTGGTGGAATTTGGTCAGACACGGTCGCCTTAAGAGCGACTGCCCTTTGTGGCGTGAGGGTTCGAGTCCCTCCCCGGGTATTCCCGACGCGGCCACAAAAGCGCTCTTGGGCGGGCGATGACATCCGAGTCGTCGTCCTCATCAGACGCCAATCCTTACGTACTCGCGCAACTTTTGCGCTGCTACGGTGTCCCGGGTCGTCGAACGGGAGCTTCGTAACCGCGCCGGATGGAAGTTTCAGCACTCAACTACTCCGGGGGAATCGGCCTTCACGGCCGCCCCGCTCTGCTCAGACTTCAGTCTGACGAGCGCCTGATCGCGTACCTGCGCAAGGGCAACACGGCGGCCTTCGAAGTGCTCGTCGCTCGCTACGAGAGCCGGATGCTGGCCTTCTGCCGCCACCTGCTCGGCTCCCGCGAGGACGCCGAAGACGTGCTCCAGGAGGTGATGACTGCGGCCTTCAACGCGATCATTGCCGACGAGCGTCCGATCAACGTCCGTCCCTGGCTCTACCGGATCGCCCGCAACCGCAGCCTCAACCACCTGCGGCGCGCCCGGGCGATCGGCGTCGACTCGATGGACACCCACTTCTCCGAGCACGGCGCCAGCACCGCTGACAAGGTGCACGAGCGCGAGGAGTTCCGCCTCCTGGTGGACGACATTCACGAGCTCCCCGAGACGCAGAAGACCGCGCTCGTCCTGCGCGAGATGGATGCCCTCTCCTACGAGCAGATCGCCGAGGCGATGGAGACGACCGTGCCGAGCGTGAAGTCGCTGCTCGTTCGCGCGCGAGTGTCCCTGGCTGAGGCCGCCGAGGCGCGCTTCCTGAGCTGCGACGAGGTCCGGATCGAGCTCGGCGAAGTTGCCGAGGGCCTGCGCCGGCGCCCCAGCCCGCTCGTCCGCCGGCACCTGCGCAGCTGTGACCGCTGCAGCATCTTCCGCACCCAGCTCAAGCACACCAACAAGGCGCTGGCCGCGCTGATGCCGATCGGGCCGATGATCATCCTCAAGAAGCTGGCCATCTTCCACCTCGGTCACTCCGCCGCCGGCGGCTCGGGCGCCACCGCGGCCGGCTCGGGTGCCGCCGGAGCGGCCGGCGCGGGCGCGATGGCGGGTGGGGGTGCCGTGGCC
>JBOGYN010000093.1:0-1673 GCA_050696855.1 Solirubrobacteraceae bacterium
GTGGAGCTTCAACAGGTTGTGGGTGGCGGTGATCAGTCGCCACTCCGCGCGGGCGGCAGCCCGGCCTCGTCGTCGGAACTGACGGAACCCGCGGTTGTGTTTGATCTGCCCGAACGTCGGCTCGATCGATCTGGCGCGTCGGCGGTAGAGCTCCTGGCCGGGGTCACTGGCCAGCACCGCGCGCATGAAGTCAAACCGGCCGTCGCGCCACCCCGGCCGCGGTGTCTCCCTGGTGCTCGACTGCGGCGGGATGAGGACCTGAGTGCCGCCGGCGGCGATCTCGTCCGCCTGCTCACCGTGCCAGTAGCCGGTATCGGCCAGCACCGTCCCAGGCCGCTCGTTCACACCGACTGACTCAAGCTCCCGGATCGCGGCGGCGAACGTCGGGGCGAGGTTCCCGAAGTCCGGTGAGCGGGTGGAGATCTCCGCCGCGAGGATGATCTGTCCCTCGCAGCTCACCGCCGCCTGCGCGTTGTAGCCCTGGATCTTCGCTAACCCCTTGTCCTGCACCAGCCGGGAGTCCGGATCGGTGAGGTTCACGTTTCCCTCCGGCAGCACCGGCGCGACCCGCGGCTTGGGGTGCCGGCCGATCCGTCGCCCCAGGCTGTCGCGGCCGTTGGCGTGGAAGTCCTCGTAGATCGCGTTGACCGCTGTGTCGACTGCCAGCTCCTGCTCCAGACGCCGCTTGGCGTCCTTGAGCCGTTCGGTGCGGCCACGCGGAATAGGTGCAGCCTGCTGCGCGCGGTGCGTGTCGAGTTGTCGGGCAGCCTCCCGCGTCCACGTGCGCCGACCCTTGCTGCGTCGCTGGCGCAGCTCGACCTCGTCCAACTCGAACCCCGCCTCGAACTGCGCCGCCTCGCCACGCTCGAGCTGCTCCAGGCGTTCGGTCTCCAACCGCGCTTTCGCGTCCGCCAGCGCCTGGCGACGCTGCTCGCGCGAGCGCAGCGCCACCGGCGGCTCATCACCGCGCGTCTGACCGTGCTGGTCGTCCTCTTCGCGGTCGACCCGCTCGGCCTGATCCAGCAGCTCCTGGACGATCGACACATAGGAGCGGTTGCGATCCCGTGACGCGTTCGCGCGGATCTTCGTGCCATCGATCGCGATCACCCCAACCTTCACCAACCCCGCCTCGGCACACAGCCCGAGCACCTCGACGAACACGTCGGCGATCGCGTCCTGGTGGCGGCGGCGGAACTCCGCGATCGTGGAGTGGTCCGGCACCCGCATCGCGGTGATCACCTTGAACGCCACATCCACCTCACAACACCGCTCGATCTGCCGCGACGACGAGACCCCCGACGCGTAGGCGTAGAGCAGCAAGCACAGCATCACCGCCGGGTCATACGCCGCACGGCCCTGCCCGTTCGCGCGATACACGCCATAAAACGCGCCGAGATCCATCTGCTCAACCGCCCCGAGCACCGTCCACACGAAGTGCTCCTCCGGCAACCAATCCGTCAACGACGGCGGCATCAACAACACCTGACCACGATCCGCAGCGATGAAGTTCTGACTCATCCCCGAATGGTCTTAAACCCGCCGGACGACACCGTGTAAAGCCGACAGCCTCTCGCGATAGCGCTCGTCAGCGACTGGGTTCTGCGGGCAGCAAGCCTCGATTGTGGAGGGGCCGGGCTATCTCATGCCAGTGGGTCGTCGGCCCGGTCAAGGAG
>JBOGYN010000094.1:0-13244 GCA_050696855.1 Solirubrobacteraceae bacterium
AGCTAGAGCAGCTGATGCTCGACCCAGGGCCCGATTTCGCCAAGACCCCGGCACAGACGATCGATGTGCTGGGCTCGTTGGAGGTGGTGGCCGAGTTCGGCCGTCCCGTGCTGCTGGCCGTTTCCCGCAAGGACTTCATCGGCGCCCTGACCGGCCGGCCCCCGCGCGAACGCCTGGCGGGGACGTTGGCGGCGATCGGCCACGGCGTCGACGCCGGCGCCAACGTGCTCAGGGTCCACGACATCGACGCCGTGCACGATTTTCTGACCGTGCGCGCGGCGTTGCGCGGAGACCGGGAAGTCGATCCGGGGCTGGCCCTATCGGACGCCGTGCGCTGGCAACAGGGTGACAGCGTCTCTAGCGACCTCACCAGCCGCTAGGCTCTGAAGAGCAAATCGCCGGTCGCTGGCTCAACGCGACCGGGGCCCACCGATGCATCAACTAAGGAGCACCCCATGTCCGTACTTGATCGCAGCGCGCTCGAAGCCAGCCCGCTCGCCGACCTCCACGCCATCGCCTCAGAGCTGTCCATCGACGGCTACCGGAGACTGCGCCGCCCGGGACTGATCACGGCGATCCTCGCCAAGCAGTCCGGCGAGCCACTGCCGGCCGCCGAGCCCGAAGACGAGTCGCCGCCCGCCAAGCCCCGCCGCGCCCCGCGCACGCGACGTACCACCAGAGCGTCCGACGACGCCGCCGAGGAGAAGGACGCCGACGAGGCGACCCCCGAGGCCGAGGTCCGGGACGCCTCCGGTGCCAGCGAAGCCGAGAGCGACTCAGATGGCGACGAGACGCCGGCTCGCCGACGCCGCGGTCGGCGCGGCGGCCGTGGACGCAGCACCGCTCGTGACGAGGACTCCGGCGCCGAGACCGCCTCGACTGAGCGCGGGTCTCGCACCGAGCGGGAGCCACGCGGCGGCGATGACGACGACGAAACCAGCAACGGGCAGCTCGTCGAGGGCGTGGTCGAGCTTCTGGCCGGCGGGTCGGGCTTCGTCCGCGTCGATCCCCCCCAGCCCTCCGACGACGACGTTTACATCTCTTCGGCTCAGGTCAAGCGCTGCGAGCTCGTGTCCGGCGATCGCGTCGCGGGCCCCAAGCGCGCCCCCCGGCGCTCTGAGCGCTTCGCGTCGCTGATCAAGGTCGAGACCATCAACGGCCGACCGGCCTCCGAGCTGGCCGACAGCGTCCGCTTCGACGACCTGCCGGCCGCCTTCCCTGAGGATCGGCTGAAGCTGGATTCTGATGATCCCACGCTCAAGGCGATCGAGTTTCTGGCCCCGTTCGGGAAGGGGTCACGGGTGACGATCGTGGGGGCATCGCGCTCGGGCAAGTCCGAAGCGCTCAAGCGGATCGCCACGGTTCTGTCCGGCGACGAGGACCACGCGGTCCAGGTCGTGCTCACCGGCGCCCGGCCCGAGGAGATCTCGGAGTGGTCGGGGGGGCCCTTGGCCCCGGCCGCGGCGGTCAGCATGGCCGCTTCCGAGGAGACCCAGAACGGCGCCGTGGAACCGGTCATCGACCAGGCCCGCCGCCTCGCCGCCCGGGGCTCGCACGCGATCGTCCTGATCGACTCACTGGACGGGTGCAGCCCGACGATGGCGCGCAAGGCGCTGGGTGCTGCGCGCAACATCGTCGACGGCGGCTCCCTGACCGTAATCGCCACCTCGTCGGCACCGGTGGGCGGCGAGACGACGGTGATCGCGCTCGACGCCGCCTTGGCCAGCCTGGGCCGCTTCCCGGCTCTCGATCTGCTCGCCAGTGGCACCCTGCGTCCGGAGATGCTGGTCGGCCAGGCCGGGGCGGAGGCGATTGCTCGGGCGCGCGCCGACGCGGCCGACCGCGGCAACGACTAGGCACCTCAGTAGGCGGTACACCGGCAGCGATGTCGCGGCGAGGCCTTGTAGCTCGCGCCCTGACCCCGCTCCCACAGCAGTTGATCGACGTCGGCCGCGCGGGCACCCGGCCGCGCCGCCACGATCAGCTCGACCGCGTGCAGCGCACCGGCCCGGATCTCGACCTCCTCGGGCGAGCCGGGCTCGATCAGCTCGGCGCGCTCGATCCGGCCGACCAGCTCTGGGTCAAAGGCCAGGATGCCGTCCAGGCGCAGGACGTGGGGCACGAGGTTGTCAGCAAACATGGTCAGGCGATCGAGGTCTGAGAACCGGGCCACGCCCGCTCGCTCCAGGTCGGCGGCCGCGATCTGGGCGCGCTTGAGAAAGGGCAACTCGAGCTCCTGGTAGACGGTGACGTCGGCGAAGCACGGCCAGCTTCCGAGGCGCCGCGCCAGGTTGATCGCGCTCCCGGCGGCGGCGTCGACCAAGGCGGAGAACGAGCCCTCGTGGTCCCCGGTCACGTGGCGGCCCAGATCGGCCAACGAGGCGGCGAACAGAGCCATCAGCTCGTGCCGGGGATCCTGGCCGAGCACGGTCGCGATCGTGGCCGGGTCGATCTCGGCCAGCTCGGCGGCGGTCCAGGGTCCGGTGTGCGTCGTATGTCGCTCCAAGCCGTCCGAGATGGTTCGGTAACCCGAGCGCCCGTCGGACTTGCGCAGGGTGGGAAACCAGCCCGAGCCGAAGTTGATCGCATCGAGCGTGAGCCAGTGGGCGGCGGCGCGCTCGCGTTCCTCGCCCGTCCTCGCGGGCGGCGGCGAGGACGCCGAGCTGCCGAGCGGCAGCGTCGCCGCGTAGGCCGCGATCCGCTCGGTCTGGACGCGAACATGACGGGCGCGCTCGCTGACCCGCGCACACGCGCGGCGAAGGTCGTCCATGCCCACAGGATGCCTGGTGCCCGGGGTCCTGGCTCCGTGGCCTCCCGGGTTGCGGCGGGCTCGGTGTCCCCCCGGGTTGCGGCGTGAGCCGCCGCCCCAGCCAGTGGGGCATCTAGGACACCCAGGGTCCAGGATCGCCCAAATGCGGTCGCCGCGCGCGCCGCCGGGCCTCTTCCGCTCCATACGCCGGTGAAAATCCCCGAAACGCGCGCCCGGGCCGGGGCCAATCTGCGCGGCCCGTGCTGGCCGGGCATACGGTCCGGGCCCCGCCGGGCCGGTCGCTAACGTCAAATGCGGCCATGTCTGAGCTCACCGCCGACCTCAAAGCGCTTCTCTCCGGGCTCAACGATCCCCAGCGCGAGGCGGTCACCTACGGCGAGGGCCCGCAGCTGATCCTGGCCGGGGCGGGCTCGGGCAAGACCCGGGTCCTCACTCACCGGATCGCCTATCTGGTCGCCACCGACGTCGCCAAGCCCAACGAGATCCTCGCGATCACCTTCACCAACAAGGCGGCGGCCGAGATGCGGGACCGCGCCGAGCTGCTGGTGGGCGGCCGGGTGCGGGCGATGTGGGTGATGACCTTTCACGCCGCCTGCGCGCGGATGCTGCGGGCCGAGGCGCAGCGGCTCGGCTACACGCGCCAGTTCACGATCTATGACACCGCCGACTCGCGCCGGCTGATCAGGCGGTGCCTGGACGAGAACGGCATCGACCCCAAGCGCTTCACGCCCGCCTCGATCGGCAGCCAGATCTCGGACGCCAAGAACAAGCTGCGCGACGCCGATGCCTACGCGCAGATGGTGGGCTCGTTCTTCGAGCAGACCGTGGCCGACGTCTACCGCTCCTACGAGCGCGAGCTGCACCGGATGAACGCGATGGATTTCGACGATCTCCTCGTCCGCTCGGTCAACGTGCTCGAGCTCTTTCCCGAGGTTCGCAATCGCTACGCCAACGGCTTTCGCAACGTGCTCGTGGACGAGTACCAGGACACCAACCACGCCCAGTACCGCTGGCTCCAGCTCCTCGCCGGCGAGCATCGCAACCTGATGGTGGTCGGGGATGACGCCCAGAGTATCTATGGCTTTCGTGGGGCGGACATCACCAACATCCTCGAGTTCGAAGACTCGTTCCCCGATGCCCAGGTGGTCAAGCTCGAGCAGAACTATCGCTCGACGCAGACGATCCTCGATGCCGCGAACGCGGTGATCCGCAACAACCGGGGCCAGAAGATCAAGTCCCTGTGGACCGAGCTGGGGCAGGGAGACCCGATCAAGGTCCGCGAGCTCGATGACGAACACGCCGAGGCCCGCTTCGTGACCGGCGAGATCCAGCGGCTGGTTGACGAGGGCTCGTCGCGGGCTGAGATCGCGGTCTTCTACCGGACCAACTCCCAGTCGCGGGTGCTCGAGGACACGCTGGTCCGGGCCGAGATCGCCTATCAGGTGATCGGCGGCACCAAGTTCTATGACCGGGCTGAGATCAAGGACGCGATCGCTTATTTGACCGTGCTCGTCAACCCCCAGGATGTGGGCGCCTTCACCCGGATCGTCAACTCCCCCCGGCGCGGGATCGGCGCCACCTCGATCTCGCGCCTGCTCGCCTACGCCAACACCAGCGGGGAGACGGTATGGGAGCTGGCCGTGGCTCCAGAGCTGGTGCCGGGCCTCGGGGCGGCGGCGATCAAGGCGCTGCGGCGGTTCATGGGCACGATGGAGATCCTGCGCGAGCGGCTCGAGGGCGGGGCGACGATCTCAGCCCTGCTCAGGGACACCCTGCGCGAGACGGGCTACTTGGACACGCTCGAGGCCGAACGCACGATCGAGGCCCAGGGGCGGATCGAGAACCTCGAAGAGCTGGTCAACGTCGGCGTCGAGTACGACGCCGGCGCGGGCGAGCAGGGGACCCTGGCGGAGTTCTTGCAGCAGATCGCGCTGGTCGCCGACGCCGATGCCCGCAGCGACGACGAGGGCCTGGTGACGCTGATGACCCTCCACAACGCCAAGGGACTCGAGTATCCGATCGTGTTCATGATCGGCTGTGAAGAAGGGATGTTCCCGCACTCGCGGGCGCTCGACGAGGGCGGGCTGGAGGAGGAGCGGCGGCTCTGCTATGTGGGCATCACCCGGGCCGAGCGCGACCTGTACCTGACCTCCGCCCGGACCCGGACCGTCTTCGGGGCCCGCAGCTTCGGTGCCCCCAGTCGCTTCGTGGGCGAGATTCCCGAGGAGCTGACCGACCACGAGCGCCAGGCGCCCCGCTCGATTGGCTCCTTCCGGGCTCGGGCCACGTCCTGGCACTCCCCGGGGACCACCCCGCCCGCGCCCTCGCGCGCGCAGCCGGCACCCGCCGCCTACCGGCTCGGGGACGACGTCGTCCACGCGGCCTTCGGTGAGGGGGTGGTCACGGGCGTGGAACCAGGCGGGATCGTGGTCATCCGCTTCCGCACCGATCGCTCGGAGCGCAAGCTGGTCGCCGACCTGGCGCCGATCTCCAAGCGCTGAGGGCGCTCCGGGCCGATCCTCTACCGTCCTTTCGACGATGGCCGCCGTGACCGGAGAAGAAGTGAGGAGCGAGCCGGCGCCGCCGCGGGTCTACCGCGGTGAGCTGACCAGCGCGCTCGGCGCGCTGCTACTGCTGGGACTGATGTTCCTGACCAAGTGGTACGGCGTGGCGGGGGTCCCGGACCCGTCCGCGGCGCGGCCGGCGGTGTCCACGGCCGAGAACGCGTGGGGCGCCCTGGAGATCGTGCGCTGGGTGATGCTGCTGACCGTCCTGGCGGCGCTGGGCTCGGTGGCCGTGCATGCCTCGCAACGTTCGCACGGCACGCGGACCGATACCAGCGTGATCGTGCTCACCCTCGGTGGGCTGACTTCGGGCCTGCTCATCTACCGGGTCCTGCTCAACCTGCCCCAGGGCAGCAAGGTGATCGATCAGAAGCTCGGCGCCGTCCTCGGCGTCGCCTGCGCCCTGGCCATCGCGCTGGGCGCGGTGGAATCGGTGTCCGAGCAACGCCGCTTCCAGCGCGCCGTGCGAGCGCGGCCCCGGCACCGGCGGCGACTGGCTTCGAACCGCGGCTCGCGCTAGGGTTACGCTGTCCTCGCGGCGCTCGGAAGCGCAGGAGGACGGCGGTTTTCGGCGAATCTACAACTCGCAAGCTGGCATCTATCGGGGAGGGCATGTGAATACGCAGAACATCACTCGTGACGACTGGATCCTCGGCGGGGTCGCGCTGTTGCTGGTCATCGACCTGCTGTTCTTGCCCTGGTTCAGCATCTCGGCCGGGCCGTTCTCGTTTGACCTGACCGCCACCGACGCGCCGGACGGCGTCTTCGGCATCCTCGCCGTCCTGGCCGCGATCGCGCTGATCGCCGATTTGGCCGTGGAGCGCATGTCACCCCAGACGACAGTGCCGTCGATGGGGGGGAGCCGAACGCAGACCCGTTTTATCCTCGCTGCCCTGGTCGCTCTGTTCGTGGTGTTGAAGTTCATCTTCAACGTCCATTTCAGCGACTTCGGCTTCGGCTTCTGGTTGGCCGTGATCCTGACCGCCGGCCTGGTCTACGTGGCCATGCAGGCGCGCCGCGGTACCGCCGTGGGAGTTGCGGGCGGCGTCTGACCGCCCGCTTCGCCGCGGCGCATGAGGGTGGAAGCTTCGCGCTTGCGCCGCGGCGAGGTGATCGCGGCGGCGGGCGCGGTCGTCCTCCTGGTTTCCCTGTTCCTGCTCTCGTGGTACGGGCTCTCAGGTGCCGTGCAGCGCAGCGCTGCCGCGCTCGGCATCGCCACCACGATCAGCGGCTGGGACGCGCTCACTGATCTGCGCTGGCTATTCCTGGTCACCGCCATCGTCGGGCTGGCTCTGGCTTTCGCTCAGGCCACGTCCCGCGCGCCCGCCTTTCCGGCCAGCCTCAGTGTGATCACGACCGTGCTCGGCGGACTGGCCTCGCTGACGCTGGTCTACCGGGTGCTGATCAACGTGCCGGGACCGTCGGACCTGGTCGGCGCGCGAGCCGGAGCGTACCTGGGGCTAATCGGCGCACTCGCCCTCACGGCGGGAGCGTTTCTCTCCCTGCGTGAGGAGGACCCGCCGGATCCGGTTCGCGAAGCCGCGATCGAGACCGTGCACGTCCACTAGTGCCCGACACCAGCGCCCGCGATCCTAGAATGCGGACGATGCTCGATCGCGCCCAGGTCCTTCACGTGGCTCGGCTCGCCCGGTTGGAGCTCGACGACGACGAGGTCGAGCGGATGGCCGGTGAGCTGTCCGCCGTACTCGAGCACGTGGAGCGAATCCGCGAGCTCGACCTCGAAGGCGTTGCCCCGACCTCGCACGCCGTCGACCTCCACACGGTGCTGCGCCCCGATGAGCCGGTGCCCTGCCTGCCCCGGGACGCTGTCCTGGCGGCCGCGCCGGAGCCGGTCGACGGTGGTTTCGGCGTCCCCAGCCCCGGGCCTGCGAGCCAATGACCGAGCTGATCGAACTTTCGGCCGCCGCCGCGGCCACGGCCGTGCGCGCGCGGACGATCGACCCCACCGAGCTGTTCGAGGCGTACCGGTCGCGGGCCGCAGCCGACGAGGACGAGCTCAACGCTTTCACCTGGGTCGCCGAGGCCGCTCCGGAGCAAGTGGATTACGCCGACGCGCCCCTGGGGGGTGTCCCGGTCGCGGTCAAGGACCTCTTCTGCACCGCCGGCGTGCCCAGCCAGGCCGGCTCCCGGATCCTCGAGGGGTACCGGCCGCCCTACACGGCAACCGTGGTCGCCCAGCTGCTGGACGCCGGAGCGCCGCTGCTCGGTAAGACCAACCAGGACGAGTTTGCGATGGGTTCCTCGAACGAGAACTCGGCCTACGGGCCCGTGCTGAACCCGTGGGATCGCAGCCGCGTCCCCGGGGGATCCTCCGGAGGCAGTGCCGCGGCGGTCGCTGCGGGCCTGGCACCCTGGGCGATTGGTACCGACACCGGCGGATCAATCCGCCAGCCCGCCGCGCTGTGCGGGATCGTAGGGCTGAAGCCCACCTACGGAGCCTGCTCTCGCTACGGGATGATCGCCTTCGCCTCCTCGCTGGACCAGGCCGGGCCGCTGGCCCGGGATGTCACCGATGCCGCTCTGCTCTTCTCCCGCATGGTGGGCCATGATCCCCGGGACTCGACGTCGGTCCCGTTCCCGGGCGCGGTGGAGCGACCGATGGCCGAGGACCTGCGCGGGTTGCGCTTGGGCGTGCCCGAGGAGCTGATCGGCGGCGACGAGACCAGCGGCGCCGGGATTGAGCCAGGGGTCCGGGCGAGCTTCGAGGCTACCCTGGCCAAGGCCGAGGAACTCGGGGCCAGCATCGAGTCCTGTCGGCTTCCCCACGCGCCCCACGCCCTCTCGGCCTACTACCTGATCGCGCCCGCCGAAGCGTCGGCCAACCTGGCCCGCTTTGACGGTGTCCGCTATGGGCTGCGGGTCGCGGGCGATCAGCCGTTGGAGACCATGTACAGCCGGACCCGGGCGGCCGGCTTCGGGCCCGAGGTCAAACGGCGGATCATGCTCGGGACCTATGCGCTGTCCAGCGGCTACTACGACGCCTACTACGGGGCCGCGCAGAAGGTCCGGACCAAGATCGCCGACGACTTCCGGGAAGCGTTCTCGCGGTTTGACTTCGTGGTCACGCCGACCAGCCCCTGGGTCGCCTTTGGGCAGGGCGCCAAGACCGCCGATCCGCTGGCCATGTATCTGAACGACTTCTGCACCGTGCCGATGCCGTTGGCCGGGATTCCGGCGATCTCGATCCCCTCGGGGCTCAGCGAGGGCCTGCCGGTCGGCTTCCAGCTCGCCGGACCGGCCTTCAGTGAGAATCGCCTGCTCTCGGCCGCCTACGCGCTCGAGCGCGCGATCGGTTTTGACTCCCGCCGGGCCCGGCGATGAGCGGCCCGGCTGCTGCGCCGGCCACGGCGGGCGCCTGGGAGCCCGTGATCGGGCTGGAGATCCACGTCCAGCTCAAGACGCGCACGAAGATGTTCTGCGGCTGCGAGCTGTCCTTCGGTGACCCCCCCAACGTGCACACCTGCCCGGTATGCCTCGGGCTGCCCGGTGCCCTGCCCGTGCTCAACGCGCGCGCGGTCGAGTTCGGGATCATGATCGGGCTCGCCCTGGGTTCCGAAATCGCTCCCCGTTCGCTCTTTCACCGCAAGAACTACTTCTATCCCGATTCGCCCAAGGGCTACCAGATCTCCCAGTACGACGTGCCGTTGTGCGGCGGCGGCGAGCTCAGCGATGTGCGGATCCATCGCGTCCACCTCGAAGAGGACGCCGCCAAGCTCGTGCACGTGGGGGAGAGCGGGCGGATTCACGGCTCGGACCGCAGCGTGGTGGACTACAACCGCTGCGGCACGCCGCTGGTGGAGATCGTGACCGAGCCCGATCTGACCTCGCCCGAGCATGCCCATGAGTGGCTGACGTTGTTGCGCACGACCCTGCGCCAGCTCGGCGTCTCGGATGTGAACATGGAAGAGGGCTCGCTGCGTGCCGACGCCAACGTCTCGGTTCGGCCGGCCGGGTCGTCGGCGCTCGGCACCAAGACCGAGCTGAAGAACATGAACTCCTTCCGCTACCTGGAGCGCGGCGTTCGGGCCGAGATCGAGCGCCAGAGGACGCTGCTCGACGGCGGAGACCCCGTGGTTCAGGAGACGCTGCATTTCGATCCCGCCTCGGGGCGCCTGACGTCGCTGCGCTCCAAGGAAGAGGCCCACGACTACCGCTACTTTCCCGAGCCCGACCTGGTGCCGCTGCTGGTCAGCGACGAGACCCGGGCGGCGGCCGCCGCGGCTCTGCCCGAGCTCCCGGCCGCGCGGGCTCGGCGCTTTGAGCAGGAGCTCGGCCTGGGCGCCGATCGGGCCCGCGAGCTCGCCTTCCGCCGCGAGTTGGCGAACTACTTCGAACAGGCGCTGGCCACCACCGAGCGCCCGCGCGAGGCGGCGACGGCCGTGGCCAACTGGATTCCCCAGCTCGTCGAGCGCATCGGCTCTGAAGCCGACCCGGCGGCCAGCCAGGTGACTCCGGCG
Source organism: Solirubrobacteraceae bacterium (assembly GCA_050696855.1). Lineage (GTDB taxonomy): Bacteria > Actinomycetota > Thermoleophilia > Solirubrobacterales > Solirubrobacteraceae > Palsa-465. Next base: position 9,813 of record JBOGYN010000094.1, read on the forward strand.
GCGCTGGCCGAGCTGGCTACCATGGTCAGCGCCAAGGCGGTCAGCCGGGACGCCGCTCGCGACGTGCTCACCCGGATGGTGCAGAGCGGTGGAGACCCCCGGGGGATCGTCGATCGCGAAGGACTGGGTGCGCTGAGCGAGGACGATGGCGATCAGCTGGCCGCTTTGGTTGAGCAGGCGCTCGCTGCTGATCCGGAGGCAGCGGCCAAGGTCGCCGGAGGCAACGCCCGGGCGATCGGTCCCCTGGTCGGGTTCGTGATGCGTGAGACCAAGGGGCGGGCCGACGGTGGCGAGGTCACCCGGTTGATCATGGAGCGGCTCGCGGCGCAGTGACCCAAAAAGACGACCGGCCCGCTGAGGCGGGCCGGTCTTTCAGCGCGCGACGCGCGACTGGATCAGTCGAAGTCTCGCGAGAGCCTGCGAACCAGGAGACCGGCCCCGAGCAGGGCGCCGCCCCCGGCGGCCAGTAGTACGACGTCGAGTCCCGTGAACGGCAGCGTACTCGCCGACGCGGTCGTAGCGGTGGTCCGATCCTTCGTATTGCTGGAAACGGAGCAGAGCTGAGGGTTGTACGACTGGCAGGTCGAACCCCCCTGGGCTAGCGCCGCACTCGGCGCCATCAGCGCCAAGCCGACAATGAGCGCAACGATTTTCTTCATGAATGCTTCATGCCCTTTCTTGCGTCTGACCTGTCTGCGGACGTAGGTCCGCTCGCCCTCCTGCACGTTCCCTAAGCACGTTATAACAATGATCCCCCACTTGTACAAGCTCTAATCAAAAGTCAGCATTGTGGTTCATTGCGTGAGAACCAACAACTTCAACATCTCGTTGTAGGTCAGCGGGCGAGACGAACGGGCGCGGGCCAGAGCGGCTGTGATTGCGGGTTGTCGGGCATTGATCCGGTATGCAGTCTTATAGTCTTGCACGGCGGTCGACGTCCGTCCCAGGGCCGAAGCGGCCAACCCAGCTCCCAGCCAGGAGAACCAGCCGCCGGGTTCACGATCGGTCGACTGCGCAAAGCGCCGCTCGGCGACCGCATAGCGCCCGGTTTGCATCGCGATCGCCCCCCCGAGCCGTCCGGGCTCCGAGCTCCACGGGTTGAGCCTCGCGGCCTGGGCGAGGTCCGAGAGCGCCGCCGCGGGATCGGTGAACCGAGCGTTGGAGGCCAACGACACCTCGCGGATCGAGAGATAAGGGAAGCCCAGCACGACGACGCCGGCCAGCAGCGCGACCCCGCCTAACCCCACCGCCGCGGGCCGGGGGAAGGCGCGACGACTGCGCCGGGCACGCTCGGGGGCAGCGGTTGCGCCGCCGGCCGTCGCCTCGCTGACGGAGTCGGACTTGGCCTGGGCGCCGAGTGACCCCGCGAGCCCGAGGAAACCCAAGGCCGGACCCGACAGGGCCGGTATCTCCCAGAACCAATCCACCGAGCCGTGGATCAGCCACGGGATCAGAGGCAGCAGGGCGATCCCCGCGGTGACGCGAAGCAGCCCCCTGCCCTGTCTCCGAGCCCGAAGGGCGGCGACCACGGCAGCGACAAGGAAGCCAGTGAAGAGAAGGAAGCCGACGATGCCGGTGTGGACCAGCAGCCGCAACTCGAGGCTGTGCGTCCAGCTCGGCTCCTCGTAGTTATGCCGTCGCTTGACGTAGTAGTCGGCGAAATTGTCCTGGCCGAGGCCCCCGATCGGGTGGGCTACAAAAGCGTCCAGCGAGACGCGCCAGAAGTCATAGCGGCCACTCCCCACATCGGTGAAATGCGATCCGGTCGTGGACGACGTCTGGTGGCTGAACCCCCGCCACTCGCGGGAGATGAAGCGGAACGGGTGGCCGTGGCTGACGGCGACGCCGCCTCCGATAAGGGCCGCGAGCGCCAGTCCGGTCACGATCCAACCTGCCGCTCGGCGCCGGGCCGGACTCAAGCCATCGCCGCGCCGCAGCCCGTCGGCCCAGGCCACGATCGTGCCGACCACGAATACGGCTCCGCAGAGCAGCAGACCAGCTTGCCCGGCGCGAGCCGCGACATGAGAAAGCGCAGGGGTGGAGGCGGCGTCGTAGACCGCCAGCAGACGATTGACGGCGGGGAGGACGCCCACCACCGGCAGCACAGCGGCGGCGACCATTCGCAGCCGGCTGGGAGCGACCGCGATCGCGGCCACCGCGACGAGTGGGAGCGTGAACAGCCAGCCTCTGCTCTGACCCACGACGCCGAGCTGGAGCTCTGCACACGTCAAGGCCAGCAGCAGCCCGCGCAGGAGGCCGGGAAGCCGGCGGCGCCCAGCCAAGGCGATCGAGATCAGCGCGGCGACCGTGAACAGCGCCGCGGTGGCGTTGTAGTAACCCGTCGGGGCGGCCAGACGTCCGCTGTTGAGTAGCTCGGGTACCTGGTCGTGAGCGGCGAGGCGGACCAGCAGTACCACCGCGATCACGCCGATCCCGATCGCGAAGGTCAGCAGACCGGTGACGGCCCCCTCGGCGGTCCAGGGCAGGACGAGCATGAACGCGAACAGGAGCAGGTAGGCCAGGGCGCGGTCGCTACCCTGGATTGCGTCACCAGGGGACTGCGCCCAGGTGGCAGACAGAAACGACCAAGCGACGTAGAGCACGAACAGCACCAATGCGCACCGCGCGGGGCCCGTCAGGCGGGCTCGGCGAGGGCCGAGGGCGACCAGCGTGGCGGCCAGTCCGCCGAGCAGGACGAGCGCGCCCCAGTACCAGGTTTCGGCGTCGTAGCCGCCGTCGTGGACGGCCCAGAGAAGCAGCAGGGCGATAGCAAGCAGCCCCGGGCCGGCAGCAGGGACGTGCCGTCTGAGGCGCGTGCGTATGTCGGCGTGCTCCACAGACAGAACCCCGGCGGATCTTGTCAACTCTCGCGGTCGACCGCATCGGCAAATCTCCCCGGACAGGGCAGCTTGGCATGATCTTTGGCCGTGGAGGAGACGATCCGAGGAAGCGACCGCCGGCTGCGCGTCATGCAGCTCGCCCGCGACGCCGGGTACGGTGGCATCGGCGGCGCCGAAATCCTCGTGCTGGAGTTCGCGCGCCATCTCGACCCGGAGCGTTTCCAGAGCTACCTGTGTACGACGCGCCGGCCCGAGCCGGACCGGCGGGCGGTGACCACGCGTGAGCGTGCCGAGCTCCGCGCCCAGGGCATCGCCGTCGACGCCCTCAACCGTCGGGCGACATGGTCGATCGCCCCATTCGCGCGGCTGTACTCGATCCTGCGGCGAGAGCGGATCGACATCGTCCACGCCCATATGCCGAGGGCCAACATCCCCGGCGCGGTTCTGGCCCGGCTGGCCCGCGTGCCGGTGGTAGTCACCCACGAACACGGCTCGATCCTGTACGGAAATCGGCTCCGGCGGTTGCTGGACCGAAATGTCGTCGGCCGGCTCAGCGACGCGGTGCTAGCGGTGTCGGAGTGGGACCGGCGCA
>JBOGYN010000095.1:0-2390 GCA_050696855.1 Solirubrobacteraceae bacterium
CGGCGCCGCTGCTCTACCACCTCGAGCACGTGGTGATCGCCCCGGATCGGAACCTCAACGACGTGCGCTTCCCGGTCCAGTGGGTCATCCGCCCGATGAGCGACGAGCACCACGACTACCGGGGCTATGGCGGCCAGGTCGCGGGTGGTGTCCTGCGCCCCGGCCACGAGGTCATGGTCCTGCCCGGCGGCCAGCGCAGCAAGGTCGCCGCGATCGACGCCTACTCCGGCGAGCTCGAGTCCGCCTTCCCGACCATGTCAGTCGCCGTCCGCCTGACCGACCACCTGGACATCTCGCGCGGCGACATGATCGTCGATCCCGAGGACCAGCCGGTCAGCGCCCGTGAGCTCGAGGCGATCGTGTGCTGGATGGGCGAGCAGCCCCTGCAACCCCGGAGCCGCTACACGATCAAGCACACCACCCGCTCGGCGCGCGCGATCGTCGAGCAGATCGAGCATCGGGTCGACATCAACACGCTCGAGCATGTACCCGCCCAGCAGCTCGCCCTCAACGAGATCGGGCGCGTGCAGCTCCGCTGTAGCTCGCCGCTGGTCGTCGATCCGTACTCGCGCAATCGCACCACCGGCAGCTTCATCCTCATCGACGAGTCGACCAACGACACCGTCGGGGCGGGGATGGTCGTCAGCGCCGCCTCCTAAAGCTCGGTCCCGGCCCGGCCCGAGCGCTCCTACCCGGGTAGAGTGCCGCCGCATGTTCTCGAAGGTCTTGATCGCCAACCGCGGCGAGATCGCGGTAAGAATCGTCCGGGCTTGTGAGGAGCTCGGGATCGCGACCGTCGCGGTCTACTCCGAGCTCGATCGCGACGCTCTGCACGTCCAGCGCGCCGACGAGGCGTACCTGCTGGGCCCGGGCCCGGCCAGCGAGAGCTACCTGGTGATCGAGAAGCTGCTCGAGGTGATCGAGCAGTCAGGCGCCGAGGCCGTCCATCCCGGCTACGGCTTTCTGGCCGAGAACGCCGCCTTCGCCAAGGCACTGGAGGACAACGGCACCATGTTCATCGGGCCGCCCGCATCCGCGATCGAGGCGATGGGCTCCAAGACGCGGGCCCGGGAGCTGATGGCCAAGGCGGGCGTGCCGATCGTGCCCGGGACGACTGAGCCGGTCGAGACGATCGACGACGCCCGCCAGGTGATCGCCGACACCGTCGGCTACCCCGTGGCGGTCAAGGCGGCCGGCGGTGGCGGCGGCAAGGGCTTTCGGGTGGCACTGAGCGAGGACAAGCTCCAGGACGCCTTCGAGGGCGCGGCGCGCGAGGGGGAGAAGTTCTTCGGCGACGCCACCGTCTACCTCGAGCGCTACCTGCCCGACCCTCGTCACGTCGAGGTGCAGGTGCTGGCTGACTCCCACGGCAACGTCATTCACCTCGGCGAGCGCGACTGCTCCTTGCAGCGCCGCCATCAGAAGCTGATCGAGGAGTCTCCGGCCCCAGCGGTCGACGCCGAGCTCCGGGCCCGGATCGGCAAGATCGCCACCGAGGCCGCCGCCGCGGTCAAGTACACCGGCGCGGGCACGATCGAGGGGCTGCTCCAGGACGGCGAGTACTTCTTCTTGGAGATGAATACCCGCGTCCAGGTCGAGCACTGTGTGACCGAGATGGTGACCGGGATCGACATCGTCAAGGAGGGCATCCGCGTCGCGGCCGGCGAGTCGCTCTCGATCGCCCAGGACGACGTGCGGTTGCGTGGTCACGCGATCGAGTGCCGGATCAACGCCGAGGACGCGAGCAAGAACTTCGCTCCGGCTCCGGGGGTCATCGGCGCCTACCGGGAGCCGACCGGCCCGGGTGTCCGCGTCGACTCCGGGGTGGGCCCGGGGTCTGAGATCAGCCCGATGTACGACCCGATGGTGGCCAAGCTGATCGTCTGGGACGTCGACCGCGAGCAGGCCACGGCCCGGATGCTGCGGGCGCTGAACGAGTACGAGATCGAGACCCTCAAGACCCTGATCCCCTTCCACCAGGCGATCCTCCAGACCAAGCAGTGGGCCAACGCCGAGACCTGCCGGGACCTGATCGAGGACCGGGCGTGGCTCAAGGAGCTCGCCTTCCCCAGCGCGGCGCCGGGGGCGGGCGGGTCCGATTCCGAGGACGACGAGGCGGCCAAGGTGCAGCAGAGCTACACCGTCGAGGTCTCGGGCAAGCGCTTCGACGTCACCGTGATCGGGCCCCCGCCGGTGGCGGGAGCGGCCGTCAACGGTGCCCGCAAGCCGCCCCGTCGCTCTGAGCGCGCCGCCGGCGGAGGTGCAGGAGGCGGCGACACGCTGGCCTCGCCGATCCAGGGCACGGTCCTCAAGGTCGCCGTGCAGGCGGGCGCCGACGTCGAGGAGGGCGCCCTGGTGGCAGTGATCGAGGCCATGAAGATGGAGAACGA
>JBOGYN010000096.1:0-8228 GCA_050696855.1 Solirubrobacteraceae bacterium
AGGTGCCGACGACCTGGGGCAGTTGCTCGACGACGACTTCATCGTCGAGCTACATGCGGTCGAGCCGCGGATTGACCCGCCGCCTGGCACATCGCATATCGACGACGTCGTCGTGCGCGCCCGGCGCCGCTGACGGACGAGATCGAGCTCAGAAACGGCCTCGTGATCCATCACAACGCTTCCGCTCCCTCCTCTGAGGACGCCCATCTCGCTGGCGACTGCTTTCGCCATTTGGACGACCGCGAGCGCGACGATCCCTCATAGGACACCTATGGCGACTAGGTGATCGCCGGGATCCGCTCGCTCCCGGCGTCTGCTCTTGTTTCGTTTTCTTTGCGTTGCACCGCTCTCACCGGGATGGCGTGAGAGTTTTGAGTCTCGATCAGACCGGAAGCGAGGTCGGTTCTTAGACTTCAGGCTGTGGGCTGGCGTAGTTTCAGAGCTAGGGCGTCAGACGGAACATGCGGATTCGGTGGTTGCGCTGGAATTGGCTGTTGGCTCCGGTACCTCGCCGATTGGATCGGGAGCATCTGGCCTGGGTACGACGAACCTCTCGCAGCGTTCCTGTCTCGTTTCGCGCGCGGCGATCCGTGCAAGCGCTCTTCGATCTATCCAGCACCCCAGGTCCGAGAGCGTAGGCCGAGGGGCCGTCGACGCCCGCTGGGAGGCTTGGGGACTACCAGTGTCGGGACGTGGCGACGATCCAGTCGATCGGGCTGTCGCTGTTGAGGTACTGGTGGATGTCGGGTGCATCGTGCGGCCGGTTCTCGGTGAACGGCTCGAGGAGCCGGCGACCTGCGACCAGGCGGTCTGGACGAGCGCGCACCAGAACGCCCGCGGGGTCCCGGCGAGGCGAGTCATGCCGAGGCTTGTGTTGGCGAGCTGCGCGGTCAGCGAGCAGCCGTCGACTCGGTCGAAGCGCGGGAAGTGCATCGACCTCGACGTCGCTGACGTCACCGGCGGCGAGCGCTTCGATCGCGCGTTGTAAGGCCGCTGCGTCGTTCGGATCGTTGCCGTAAAGCAGCAAGACCGGTCGGGCGGTCGACTCGGGATCGTCGAAGTACTCGCCCTGCACGCATGCGAACGTCGCAGATCCGACGCTCGTGGCCGGCTATCCGCCGCCGGTCCCGAGAGCGCTGCGAAGCTCTTGTAGGCGGGCGCGGTGGCCGCGCCTGCGGTAGCTCTCGGCGTCGATCTGCTCGATGTCCTTCTCCTCTTCCTGGCGCCGTTGAAATGGCATCAATGCCGTCGGCAAAGTTCCGTGTCCCGAAACATGTCCCCAACCCAGCAATTCTGACCTGCGCTGACTGGAATCAGCGGCCCTGAACTGCCCGTAATCATGGCGATTGCCCTGCAAATGAGCGCCTTGGAATGAGGTGGTTTTCGGTTCAAGTCCGGAGGCGGGCTTCGGGAAGTGGCTGGTAACCACGGCTTTTTGTATTGCGCGCGGCGCATTAGGTTCATGCCGTGGTGGTTGCGGGGCGGGTCAGCTTGTGGCTGGAGGGGCGGGTGTGAGGCCGTGGCGGCGCATTACCTGCGCGATCGCCGCGCGGTCTGGCGGCCCGCCGGCCGACGCGGCGAGGACGTCGCCCACCTCGCGGAAGTAGGCGGGCCCGAACACACCGGGGGTGGCGATCGCGAGGAACTTTGCGTCCGCGGCGCCCTGGTTGGCGAACCCGTGGATCGCTCCGCGCGGGACGCAGAGGGCATCGCCCGGTCCGATCTCTCTCGTGTGGCCATCGATCGTCCACGTCGAGACGCCCGCTAGACCGTAGATCGTCTCCTCGAAGGCGTCGTGGCTGTGCGGCGCCGGCATCCGGGAGTCCGCGGGTACGTCGCACTCAAAGACGGTCACGCTCCCGTTGGAGTTGGCTCCCTCGACCAGGAAGCGGACGCCGAGCTGTCCGACTTGAATCGTCATCGAGGCGGGTTGGTGCATTCGAATTCCCCTCTCACAAGTGGTCAAAGGACTTTACAATGTTGCACGCGCGGGATAGAATGTCAAGTGACTTGACCACCTCGCCTACCGATCCCATCCCTACGCCGCCTCTGATCGGCGCGTTGCTGCGCATGCCGTGGGAGGTCGTCCGCGAACGGATGCTCTCCGGCCTGCACGCTCGCGGATACACCGATCTAGTCCCGGCGCACCTGACCGTCATGCAGTACCCCGGCCCCGAAGGTCTACGACCCTCCGAGCTCGCCGCCCGTACCCGGATGAGCAAACAGGCGGTCAACTACCTTCTGGGACAGATGGAGCAGCGCGGATACCTGACCCGCGAGGATGCCCCCGACGACCAGCGCTCCAAGCGCATCAAGCTCACCACCCGGGGACGTGCGGTGATCAGGGCGATCCGCAAGATCGTGCTTGAGGTCGAGACCGAATGGGAGCGACGGCTGGGACCCGGGCCGTACCAACAGCTGCGCGAGCTCCTCACACATCTGGGCGCGATTGCAGATCCCGATCCACCGCGCTCAGCCGAGATCGGCCGCGCTCGCTGCTGACGTCATCATCCGGTCGCGGAACGCCAGGCATGTAACTCGGGTCTGGCGCTGGTGCGTCGCTTGAGTGGCGCCGGTGTGATCGGAACTCCGTCCTCCTACCGCGATCTTGTCAGCCCTGAGACCCATGGCGACATGGTGCAGTACCTCGCTGAGTCCGACGACCACCTTGAAAGCCGCGTGAAGCTGTTCAAGCTGGTTTGGGATGCGATTGGAACGGAGTTTGCCGGTCGGCATCATCAGTACGAGATGTTCTACGCCGGTGCGCCATTCGTCGCACGCGGGTATGCGATGCGTAACTACGGCTTTGAGGAGCCTAAGGCGCTCGCGCAGCGCTTCCTCGACAGCTACAGTCTCGCCGACCTCGCGACCGAGGCTGCTTCGCAGCCGGCCAGCTGAACCATGGCCAAGCCAGAGCTCGAATTCGAGCCTCCCGCCGACGACTGGCGCAAGCCTGAAGGTTCAATCGCGGAAGGGATCGCCTCGCGCGCGTTGAGATCGTGACCCTGACCACCCGCGTCGAGCTGTTCTAACGCAGCGGTCCGACGCGTTCTGGTGGATCGGCCTGCGGGTTCGGTGAGATCGGACGGCCCGGGCGTGCCCGAATGTCAGCGCCTCCCAATCCCCCGGTGTCCAGGCCCTGACAGGAACCCACTCCACGCACTCTCTGGAGTGCTAGCTCGTCCCAAGATGTCCGAAGACGTCCTCGACCCCAACAAACCCCACCGTTGCGGGCGATCAGGCGGTCTTGTCGGCCTCGCAACCATGTCAGAGAGCAAACCGGCGGACATCTTTGGACATCTCCCTGCAAATGGATAGGTCTGGACGTCCATAGCATTAGACGCTCCGGGTCGTGACGTCGGACGGCTGGGGCACCGCGAACGCCTCGGCGACGAGCGCGGCGTCCTCGGCGCGGGGCGCGAAGTGGAGGTAGCGCATCGTGGTCTGGATATCGGCGTGTCCCATCCATTCCTGCACGCGGCGGATGTCGGCCTTGGCGATCATGCGCGTGCCGAACGTGTGGCGCAGGTCGTGGAAACGGAGCGGTCGGAGGCCGGCCTGCGCCAAGGCCCCCTTGTAGCGACGCCGCAGAGCGGAGGCGTCGACGTGATCGCCGCCCTCGCCCGCAAACACCAGGTCGTCGTCGCCGGTCCAGTCCGGGCGGCGGCCGAGCTGGGCGAGCGCAGTCGCAACGTCGGGCGCGAGGGGGACCGCGCGGACCTTGCCAGACTTCGGCGTGGTCAGGTGGCCGTTGTAGATGCTCGCCCGCACGCGGATCGCGCTGCCGGCGAAGTCGACGTCGCGCCAGCGCAACGCCAGCAGCTCGCCCATCCGTAACCCCGTAAACGCGGCCGTCACGTACAGCGTGGCGTCGAGCTCCGAGCCGGCGGCTCGAGCCAGCGCCCAAACCTCCTCGGGAGCGAAGACCTCGATGTCGCCGCTGCGCTGCAGCGGAGGCTTCTCGACGTCAGCCACCGGGTTGACCGGCAGGCCCCACACCTTGCGCGCGCGCTGGAAGATGCCGTGCAGCAGCACCAGTGATTTGCGGCGCGAGCTGAGCGAGCCGCCCGTCCGGCCCAGCCAGGCCTGGACGATCGCTGGCGTGACCGACTCAATGGGTATCCGACCGAACGCGGGCAGCAGCTGGGTGCGCACGATCGAGGTGTAGCCGCCGATGGTGGACGGCTTGCGCCGGCGGTCGTGCTCGATGTAGCGCAGCCACTCGGCGGCGGCATCGGCGAACGTCGCGCCGCTCGGCGACGCCCCGGCACCCGTCCCGCGACGGGCCTCGTCGAGGCGTTCGCGCAGCCACGCCTCCGAAGTGCGCTTGGTGAAGTAGCCGGCGGGCGGGCGGCCCCGCTCGGTCCACGCCGGCCCGAGCTTCTTCTGCACCTGGCGGCCGTCAGGCAGGCGGTACTTCGCGTACCAGACCGGGCCTCGCCGGCGGTCGACCCGGAGCACGTGGCCCGATGGCGGCCTGATCTCGATTTCCGCGACCACGGCCTAATCGTACGCGATCTTTGGGACATATTCGGGACATGTGCGAAATCACACGAACGATCCACAGCCAAAATATGTTGATAAGCAGCAGATTGTCAAGCCCGCCTCCGGACTTGAACCGGAAACCTTTTCATTACAAGTGAAGTGCTCTACCAGTTGAGCTAGGCGGGCGCGGGTCCAGTTTCTCACGGTTTTGGTCCGATCTGCGACATCTTCGCGCCGGAAAAAGGTGTGTACGGGGGATTGGACGAATGACGTAAGCAGGCTAGGATGGCTGCAGACGGTCAACCTCCGATCCGACAATCCAGCCAATGACCTCACTCAGCCTTTCACCTGATGCCGTCACCGTTCTCGGCCTGGCCGGTTCGGCCCTTCCCTTTGCGCAGTCGATCGATGACGAGGTCGAACGCTGGCTGCGACCGCTGCGACTCTACGGCGAGTCGGGCCGCGCGCTGCAGGCCCTCGGCATCGGCGAGGCCCCGCTCGACGCGTCAAAGCGCGTCCCGGCCGGCCCCACCGCAGAGTCACCGGACGAGGTACTGCACGACGTGACGACCGCGGCTACCCGCATCGCCGGTGAGCGTGGCGCGACCACCGTCGGTACTTCCGACCTCCTGATGGCCGTCATGGAGCACTACGGCAACGCGTTTGAGAGTGCGCTGCGCTGCCGGTCAAGCGATAGCCAAGAGCTGATCGCGGCGCTGGCCGAGCGGACCCATTCCGCCTGCTAGTTCAGGCTGAATGGTCGCCACCTAAGGCTTTAGCCGCTCGTAGTTGAGCCGCAGCAGCCTGATCACGTCCTGAACGTCGGACTGGTCCGTGATCGGACGGGCCGCCGGACCCACCCGATCGGGAAACACCGGGTGGTAGGTGATCCTGCCGGCCTCAAACAACTCGGCCCAGAGCGGCTTGGGGAACGAGAAATGCGCCGAGCGGTCGCCGTGGAGGTGGCCGATCTCGCGCCGGCCGACCCGAAAGGCGAACTCGCCGCGCCGGCCCAGGCCGGACTCGATGCCGGGCCAGGACTCGACCTCGGCGGTGATCTGCTCGCTGGCGCTCGGGGCTGTCACTGAGGTCATGGCCACTCCTTTTCGATCAGACGAAGGATGCAGTTCATCTTCCGCTTCCGGTCGCCCGGTTGCCATATGCAATTGGTCCTAGGCCTCCTCGCCCCGACGAGCGGTGCGAAGCCCGGCTAGGCCATGGCATAGTCCTCGGGCGAAGCCGCGAGCTCGTCGGCATCGTGTCGCGAGTCGGTGCGGAGCACCGCGAGGACCAGCACGGCCGAGACCGCGGCCGCGCAGCCGACGACCACGTAACCGAACGAGTACGCGTTGCCCAGCGCGAGGAAGGCCACGTCCTTGAGGGGATTGACCGGCACCGTGTGACCGTTGGGCAGGAGCTGTCACGGCCGGCCCCCCTCGGGCAGGAGGCCGCCGCCCGTCGCCGAACTCTCTCGGCGTGTCGGACACCGCAGCTAGGCCTCCGGTCACCCCCTCGCCCGCGGCCCCGGTCAAGACCCAGCACCAGCTGCCAGTCGTGTTGCGGCTGTCACCGAGAACGATCCGGCGCGACCTCAAGGCGGTCGACGGGTTCAACGCCAAGGTCGCGATCGTGCTGACCAAGGTAGTCGGCACAATGTGGTGCTTCTACGTCTTCAACGGAATCGCCCTCGTCAGCCTGCCCTCGGCCGTGAACACCGGGCAGCTGACGGTCATCATCAACTGGGTGTCCTCCAACTGGATCCAGCTGATCCTGCTCCCGGCCCTGATGGTGGGTCAGAACGTTCAGTCAGCCGCCGCCGATGCGCGCGCGGTCAAGACCTTCGAGGACACCGAGAAGATCCTCGACCGGCTCGACACGCGCACCACCGGCGGCCTGCATGACATTCTCGAGGCGATCGAGTCGCTCGAGCGGTGACCGCAGCTACCCGGTCAGGCGGTAGCTGGCTGCGGGTCGGGTCTGACGATGACGGTGTCGGCAATCGGGACGATCTCGTCGACGGGCAGATCCGCGCGCGAGGCGTGCTCGCGAATCGCCTCGGGGCTACTCGCCTCGTAGATGCACAGCGTTCCGACCGCGCCGTTGCCCTCATCGAGCACGTAGCTGCGAATCCAGCGGATGTCCTGTGACATCTCTTCGTCGCCGACCTTGGTCGACCGTGCGGCCGCCGCCTCGAGCTCGGGCCCCGAGGCCCAGCCGTTGCGGCGGATGATTGCGTAGAGCTGCATGGGTACCTCCCCGGTCAGGTGGACCGGAACATCATACGTACCGACCGAAGGTCCGACCAGCCGAGCTACTGAACGAAGGGCGCCTCCAAAGCTTCCGGCGCGGCCGCCTCGTGCTCGGGCAACATCGGGCCGCCTCCGGCTGGATCCACGACGTCCGCCTCGAAGAACTCATAGCGCCCGTCGAGTACGGACTGCGCGAGCTTGTACTGGTCATCGTCGTCGTTGGCCCAGAGATCGTGGAAGAGGCCATCGGCGCGGCGGCGGGCCTGCGCGCAGAACAGGTCAGCCAGCTCGTAGACCTCGTCTTTGTGCGCCGCGTCCTCGTTGCCCAGTGTGGACGCGTAAACGCACGCGCACGCGATCGCATAGAGCTCGGCACCGATGTCGACGATCCGGCCCAGAAGCGCGCCCTTCTGCTCGAGCCTGGCCTGATAGCGGCCCATGGCGTAGAACGTCGAGCGCGCCAGCTTGCGCGAGGAACGCTCGGCGTAGCGCAGATGCTTGGCGAGGTCACCGAACTCGTCAAACGAACTCGGGCGCTGGCCCTGGCCGACGGTCAGTGAGGGGAACCACTTGGCGTAGAAGGCGCCAGCCTGGACGCCCAGCTTGACCTTTTCGGTGATCCCGCCGTCGCCGAGCAGGATGTCGCCGGCGATCTGGAGGTGCTGATCAACGGCCTCGCGGGCAATCATCAGATGCATGATCTCCGTGGACCCCTCGAAGATGCGGTTGATGCGCATGTCGCGCAGCATCTGCTCGGCGGGCACCGGCTTCTCACCGCGAGCAGCCAGCGACTTGGCGGTCTCATAGCCACGACCGCCGCGGACCTGGACCATCGTGTCCACCGCCTCCCAAGCGCGCTCAGAGCCGTAGAGCTTGGCGATCGCCGCCTCGATGCGGAAGTCGCGCTGCCGGTCGTCGGCCAGCCGGGAGGAAACGTCGACCAGGGCCTCAAGCCCGAAAGCCGTCCCGGCGATGAAGGCGATCTTCTGCGCCACCGGATCGTGCCGGCCGAGCGGCTGCCCCCATTGCTTGCGTTCGTTGGCCCATTGCCGGACGATCCGCAGGGAGTACTTGCTGGCCCCGACGCAGATCGCTGGAAGCGACAGGCGCCCCGTGTTGAGCGTCCCGAGCGCGATCCTCAGGCCCTTGCCCTCGCCCACGATCACGTTCTCCGTGGGGACGAACACGTCCTTGAACTCGGTCACCGAGTTCTCGATGCCCCGCAGGCCCATGAACTCGTTGCGGTGCCTGACGGTCACCCCTTCGGTGTCCATCGGGCAGATGAAGGCGGTGATCCCACCCTTGGCGCCCTCGCGCTTGGGCACCACGGCCATGACCACGACGACGTCGGCGATCACGCCGTTGGTCGCCCACAGCTTGGTGCCGTTGATCCGGTAGCCGGACCCGTCCTCGGTCGGGACGGCGGTAGCCGACATGCGGGCGGGGTCAGAGCCCACGTCGGGCTCGGTGAGCAGGAAGGCCGAAATGTGGTCC
>JBOGYN010000097.1:0-2384 GCA_050696855.1 Solirubrobacteraceae bacterium
ACGTTGCGCCCGACCCACCGCCGGATCGAGCACGAGACCGGCGCACTGCTCGCCGACGTCAGCCGGTTGCTCACGGACAGATGGGGCCTGAGAGCCCCCGGGTGAGTCGCAACGTTCCGATCAGGAGGCCAGCGGCCGGCGACGCATCACGACCGTGAGCCCCAGCCCCAGCGCGACCACGAGCGCGGTGCGAGGCGCCATCCTCGTTGAGGGTCACGATCAGCCGGTGATGCAGCGGGTCGCCGGTGATGCCGTCGGCCTTGTCCGGGATCGACCAGGTGGCCACGACGGCCCCGCCACCGGTGTACTCGACCAGCGTGCTGTTGCCTCCCCCGCCGGCGCTCTGGGTCATGTTCTGGCAGGTCATGAACAGGTGACCGTCGAGCGCCGCCAGATCGTCGCAGTTGGTGGCCCCCTGGGGGGCAAAGGCGAGCTTGTGAATCGTGAATCCCCTCGGAACGCTCGGTGGGCTCGAGCTCCCGGACTTCTTGGCCAGGGCCGGGGACGCCGGCCCGAGGCCGAGGCCGAAGACGAGCCCGAGGCCGCAGGCGACGACCAGCGCCCGCCCCAGGAAGTGTGAGCATCGGTGGCCGCACCGGACCTCCAACGGCTGCCTCGACGATCGATCGACCACGGTTGACTCCCATCCTCGTTTGACGTAACCCAGGCTGCGGCGCGCAAGCGTGCCGCAGCCAGGCGAGCGTCAAGCTATGGGCCGTCAGATCCGCGCGTGTGACCGGCTGGTAAAGCAATCACACGCCAACATCCTCCCCGGACAAACGACCGGTCCGGCGCTGCCCTCAGGCGCGCGCCCGCCGGGGCACGAACAGGTCAGTGATCGTCCCCGCGGCCACCTCGGCCGCGAAGCCGATCGTCTCAGAGAGAGTGGGGTGGGGGTGAACCGTCAAAGAGAGGTCCTCGGCGTCGGCGCCCATCTCGAGCGCGAGCACGGCCTCGGCGATCAGGTCTCCCGCGCCCACCCCGACGATTCCACAGCCCAGCACCCGGCGCGACTCCGGCTCCACGAGCAGCTTGGTGAAGCCCTCGTCGCGTCCCAGCGCCAGCGCGCGCCCCGAGGCGGCCCAGGGGAAGACGGCCTTCTCGTACTCGATCCCCGACGCCCGTGCGGCGGTCTCGGTCAGGCCCATCCACGCCACCTCGGGGTCGGTGTAGGCCACCGAGGGGATCGTCGAAGCGTCGAAGGCGACGTTCTGCCCCGCGATCACCTCAGCCGCCACCACCCCCTCATGCGAAGCCTTGTGGGCCAGCATCGGCTCCCCGACGATGTCCCCGATCGCAAATACGCCCGGCACGTTGGTCCGCATCTGAGCGTCTACCGGGATGAAGCCGCGCTCACCGACGGTCACCCCAGCCACCGAGGCGTCGACCGCATGCCCGTTCGGGGTTCGTCCCACAGCGACCAGGATCTGATCGAACATCCGCGATCCGACCCCTTCGATCTCCACCTTCAACCCGTTCTTCTGCGCCTTGACGCTCGACACGCGGGCGCCGAGGTGAATCCCTTCGTAGCGCCCCTCGATGCGCTTCGCCAAGGGCCGCACGAGGTCCACGTCCGCGCCGAACATCAGTTGGTCAAGCATCTCGACCACGGTCACCCTGGATCCCAGGGCGTCGTACACACAGGCCATCTCCAACCCGATGATCCCGCCCCCGATGACCAGCAGCCGCCCCGGCACAGACTCGGGCGAGAGCGCCCCGGTGGAGTCGACGATCCGTGGGTCTGCGGGCAGGCCCGGCACCGAAGCTGCCTGCGACCCAGCGGCAATCACACAGTTCTCAAAGCTGATCTCCCGCTCCCCGACGCGCACTGAGGAAGCCGAAGCGAACCGGGCGTCGCCCCGGACGACCTGGACCCGACGCTGTTTGGCCAGCCCCTCGAGCCCGTTGGTCAGCCGGTCCACCACCGACGCCTTCCAGCCCACCAAGGCACCCATGTCCACAGAAGGCTTGCCGAACGAGATCCCGTGGGCCGCCATCTCCTCGGTCTCGGCGATCACCCGGGCGGCGTGCAGCAGCGCCTTGGAAGGGATGCAGCCGACGTTCAGGCACACGCCCCCCAGCCGCTCGTAGCGCTCGACGAGCGTGACCGACAGCCCCAGATCGGCGGCGCGGAAAGCGGCGGTGTAGCCGCCGATCCCAGCCCCGAGCACGAGCACCTGGGCGTCACGGCCACCCCCCGCACCATTGGCCGCAGCCCGCGGAGGAGGCTCGGCCTCCGACGGCCCCGCGGCCTCGGATGGCCCGGCGCCATTGGCCTCCATCGTCAGCAGCACGCTGCCCTCAGAGACGCGGTCTCCGATCGCCACCCGCAGCTGAGTCACCGTGCCTGCCGCCGGGGCGGGGATATCCATCGTGGCCTTGTC
>JBOGYN010000098.1:0-1703 GCA_050696855.1 Solirubrobacteraceae bacterium
TCCTTGCGGCGCAACAGCCACACCTTGCGTGAGTCCGGCAATCCTCGGCAGAAGGTGACGACGTCGTGGTCCATGAACGGGACGCGGACCTCCAGGGACGTCGCCATCGACATCTTGTCGAAATACAGCAACATGTTGTCGACAAGCGCCATCCGCGTATCAAGATCCAGTGTCTGGGCAAGCGGCGAACTCGAAGCCGACGTCAGGTGCTTGTGCACGCCGGCCGCAATCGCATGTTCGGCCGCCTGCTCGCGAAAATCGGACTCGAGCAGCTCGAGGCGGTGCCCGGCCGAGAAAACGCGGCTCATAGCCTGCTGGCGCTCGGCGGGATCGGCACTGGACAGCGCGGTCAAACCGCGACCGACACTCGACTCCGACGTAAGCCACCGGGTTGACGAGGCGAGCAGCCGGGTGACGCCCGGCACACGCGCAAGCGGATACGCGGCGGCAGCGAATTGGTGCTTTCGATACCCCCCGAGCAGCTCGTCCGCCCCCTGCCCGGAGAGCGCGACGGTGACTGACTCGCGCGCCAGCTGGCTCAGAACAAAGAAGCCGAGCGGCGACAGGTCGGCGACAGGCTCCTCCATGTGCCACAGCGCTTCGTCGAACACATGGTCGTATTCGAGGGCGCTCGTGCTCAGCTCGTGGTGTTCGCTTCCGAGGCGACGGGCAACGGCGCGCGCACTGGCGAGCTCGTTGGACCCGGCGTCCTCGACGAACCCGACCGAGAACGTCTTGAGGGGTCGGCTACTGACCTCCGTCATGAGCGTCGCGATCAGGCTCGAATCGATCCCACCGCTCAACATCACCCCGATCGGCACCTCGCTGACCATCCTCGCGCGCACCGACGTCCGGAGGAGCTCGAGAAGACGTTCTCCGTCCTCGGTCCAGCTGCTGCTGGGGTCGCGGTTACTGAGCCCATCCGGATCCCAGTACGTGCGCTCATCGCGGATCCCGCCGTCCTCCCAGACGAGCACCGTCGCCGGCATCAGCTTGCGTACGCCCTTGAACAAGGTGTTCGGCCCCGGAACGTAGCCCCAGGCAAGGAACAGCTCGGCTCCGAGCGGGTCAAGCTCTGGATCGACGAGGCCTCCCGCGATCAGAGACTTCACCTCCGATGCGAACGCGAGCCCAAACGGGCCGGTGGCGTAGTACAGCGGCTTGACCCCCATCCGGTCGCGAGCCAGGATCAGTCGCCGCTTCGCCCGGTCCCAAACCGCGATCGCGAACATCCCGCGTAAACGTTTAGCGAACTCCACTCCGTACTGCTCGTAGAGGTGGACGATAGTCTCGGTGTCGCCATGGGTACTAAGGACGTGTCCGTCCCTTGCGAGCGAGCTCCGGAGCTCCATGAAGTTGTAGATCTCGCCGTTGAAAACTGTCCACACCGACGCATCCTCGTTGGCGATTGGCTGGGCGCCGTTGGGCACGTCGATGATGCTCAGCCGTCGCGCGCCTAGTGCCACGCCTGGCTCGATGACATGGCCGTGATCGTCCGGTCCGCGGTGGATCATCGCGTCGGTCATCGCACGCAGAGTCGTGCGATCGGTGGGCACCTCCGCAGGATCGTGGGCAGCTATGCCGCAAATTCCACACACAGTGTCAGCGGCGATCGCTTGACGCCACAGCCGCAGCTGGCCGGGAGGCGCCAGGATGACGACGCAGTCCAATCGAGCGCCAAACGCGCAGCCGGAGCTCCCGGC